>ONPK01000031.1 GCA_900319675.1 uncultured Bacillota bacterium | reverse complement strand
GCAAAGAAACTTGCCAGCGGCACTCCTGCCATTGCCCCTCTTTTTTCTTCAATCAGTTCACCATTGAAGTAGCACCTGTCCTGTCTTAACAGTTTTTCCAGAAAGCTGACCAGTTCAGGATCGTCATTGATAACGTCCTTGAGAATGACTATCAGCTTATCAACGTCAATGGAATTGAAGTAGTCGTGGATGTCAGCCTTAAAAGAGTAACATTCATCAAGCCCCTCGATTTTCATTATGGCATCAAAGGCCGTTCTGGCAGTTTTGTTTCTTCTGAAAGAGAAACAGCTGTCAGAGATCCTGTCATCATACCTGTACAATAACCAGGCTAACAGCTTCAATACCCACGTCTCCTCTGAGGGATAGCTGTACACCGTTCTCTTCTTGCTGGAATTCAGCTTGGTTATGGTCTTTCTGACCGGATAGCCAAAAGAAAGAGTATCCGTTATCTTACGGTACCCTTCATGCTCAATCAAAACATCCAGCTGCCTGCTTTCTCTTAATGACAGCTGGTTTCTTGTCGTGCGGTAATTACGGAAGTCATTCCAGACTTCCCTCTTTCCTAATTCGTTCAGTAAGCTCATAAACGGAAAAAGAAAGAGAAACAGCTTTGAAGTAAGCTGTGCTTACGATACCAGGTGGTACGTGATCAGGCTGCCTGCAAAACCTCTCTCACAGATCACGCTGCACCCGCCACAGGCGCATTTCTGCATTTCTCTTTCTTCCCTTAAAAGACTACAGGTACTTATGAAGTCTTTCAGATATGTATTCAGGTCTGTTTGGATAGTGGTTGATGAAGTTGATGAACGGAATGTTCCTCTCTTCAGCGAACTCACGGCTCCAGCGATATTCTCTGTGGTAACAGGTCGTCTTGCCGATCAGCATGATGATGAGCTTGACGATGTCATTCTCGTCAACGATCACAAGGGAATAATCCATGAATCTTCCGGTGCCTCCCATCTCTCTTGGTGAAACGCCTTCTTCAACATGGTACTGCGGGAATTCGGCAGCCAGGCACTCCAGGATCCTTTCACGGCAGGTCTTGCCGTCTTCGATGAATTCATAGCTGACGTTTGCCTTCCTTTCCTCTTCTTCCTTCTGCTTCTCCTTGAACTCCTTGGCAGCTTCCTTGATCACGTCGATTTCATCTGAAAACGTCTCCTTGACCTTTCCGAAGAGTTCCTTGGCCTTTTCCTTGTTCTCCTCGGTAGCTACTTCCTTTACGAGCTTTTCGCCTTCCTTGATGAGCTTTTCGCCCTCTTTCAGCAGTTTATCAAATAAACCCATGGTGTAACCTCCTTTTCCGGTTAGCGGGATGTGAAATAATATTATGTCTTATGAGTTTTGTAAAATGATTATACCATATATATGTACAAGATAAATACAATTCTACCGCTGCCAAAACAAAAACAGAACCGATCGGTTCTGTTTGCTAGCTATTAGGCTGTTCCTCAGGCAGTGGTTCTACCTGACCCTCGGGAGTTGGCTCCGGTTCAATCACCGGCTCAACTGTTGAGATGTTCAGCGTGCTTCTGGCACCTGATATCGTGATCTCCCTTTCTGCTCCTTCAGGGGCATTTTCATAGTGATTTACGATGGTATCCTTTTCCTCTACCTTCTCGTGAACCCTCTCTCCATTGATGTTCAGTATTCCATAAGTACTTGTCAGATTGGAAACATAGTCATTCAATGAATCCAGTATGTTCAGGTTTACCGTTCCGCTGACGGATATGGCATGCAGCCTGTCAAAGACTACGTCGGTAATGTTGACATTGCCCTCATTGGTATTTACCGCCAGACTGCGGATGCTGGAATTGCTGATGTCGATGGTTCCCATCAGGGTTGAAAGACTCAGGGAGTCAAATGACAGATCATCAACACTGACCGTACCGGAAACCGTATCGTTTGATATGGCTATGTCGCAGCCTTCAGGAACGGAAATCGTTATGGTATCGATCTTGCGGTTGCTCTGGAAGAACAGGTTATCAAGGTTTTCTACTCTCTCTGCCATCTTCAGGGTTACCGTGCCGTCACTTGCGTTATACGTATTGATGTTATCGACCTTCTGGAAGTAATTTATTCTGACCTTCTCACCTTCACTGCGCTTGATTATCAGCTTGTGATTGATGTTTGAAATGTTGATGACTCTGGTCTCAGCAGGATCTACCTCCTGATATACCTCCATGTAGGTGGCGGAAATTCTCGCGCTGGGAATATAAAAAACACCATAGGCCACCCATATGCCGACGATGGCTACAGTCAGTAAAACTATGAGAAAAATCGGTAACTTGCTTCTGGTATTCATTATTTCCCCTTCTTATGAAATTATAGCATGACGCGGAAAAAAAGCACAGACTTCGAGATTCTGTTAAGCTTTCCGGGTTCATTGCCCTTGACAATAACACATCCTTAACTATAATTATATATGGTTAGCACTTAATGGTTAAGAGTGCTAAAGGAGGATTTTATGATTAAGCCCTTAAACGATAATGTATTACTGAAAAAGGAAGTAACGGAAAACAAGACAGCCAGCGGAATCATTCTGTCAACGAATGAATCCAAGGAAGAAAATATCGGACTGGTAGTCGCTGTTGGCGACGGCAAGATCGTAGACGGCAAGAAGATCGCCATGACGGTCAAGGTCAATGACCGTGTCATCTTCGACAAGTACGCAACAACGGAGATCAAGTACAAGGATGAGGAGTATCTCTTAATTCCTGAAGGAAAGATACTCGCAGTCATAGAATAACAGGAGGCTTATATGAGTAAGGAAGTTTTATATTCAAAGGAAGTCAGATCAAGAATGCTGAAGGGTGTCGATACCCTGGCTGATACCGTAAGAGTTACCTTAGGCCCTAAGGGACGTAACGTAGTTCTGGAGAAGAGCTATGGCTCACCATTAATTACAAACGACGGTGTTACGATCGCCAAGGAGATCGAACTGGAAGATAAATTTGAAAACATGGGTGCCAAGCTGGTATACGAAGTTGCCAACAAGACAAACGACGTTGCCGGTGACGGAACCACGACAGCCACATTACTGGCACAGGCCATCATGCACAACGGCATCGAGTGCGTAGAAAAAGGTTCAAATCCTGTACTGCTGAAGGCAGGCATGGAAAAGGCAGCCAAGCTGATTGCCGAGAAGTTGCTGGCTCAGACCAAGCAGGTATCAACCTCAAATGATATCGCCCAGGTAGCTTCAATCTCTTCAAGCAGTGAGGAGATCGGCAAGTACATTGCCATGGCCATGGAAAAGGTCGGCAAGGACGGTGTCATTACCGTTGATGAGTCAAAGGGCTTTGAAACCGAACTGGAGATCGTTGAAGGTCTGGAATATGACAAGGGATACATGTCACCGTACATGGCCAGCGACAGAGAGAAGATGCAGTCAGAGCTGGAGAATCCATACATCCTGGTAACTGATGAGAAGATCAATTCAATTCAGGAGATCCTGCCATTACTGGAAAAGATTGTACAGTCCAACAAGCCATTGCTGATAATCGCAGAGGACATCGACAATGAAGTGCTCACTACACTTATCGTCAATAAGCTGCGCGGTGCCTTCAATGTCGTAGCCACCAAGGCTCCTGGCTTCGGTGATGCTCAGAAGGCCATGCTGCAGGACATCGCCACGGTTACCGGCGGCAAGTACATCACCAAGGAACTGTCAATGGACCTCAAGGAAGTTGAACTTGCAGATCTCGGTACCGCAGCCAAGGTCGTAGTCAAGAAGGATTCAACCACCATCGTACACGGTAACGGTGACAAGGATGAGATTGCAGACAGAGTTGCTGAAATCAAGGCTCAGATCGAAAAGTCCACATCAGAATATGATAAGAAGAGACTGAACGAAAGACTGGCAAAGATCACTTCAGGCGTAGCCATCATCAAGGTCGGCGCCGCTACTGAAAGTGAAATGAAGGAAAAGAAGCTGAGAATCGAAGATGCTCTGAACGCCACCAAGGCAGCCATTGCCGAAGGCATCATCATCGGCGGAGGCAGTGCTCTGGTAAACATCTACAGAAAGTACAAGGATGAGTTAAAGGGCGACAATGTCGACGAGCAGAAAGGAATCAATGCCGTATTCGAGGCAATCCTGCTGCCAATGGAACAGATCGCTGAAAATGCCGGATACGACGGTAAGGAGATCGTCAAGCTGCAGCTCACAAAGAGAGGCAACATTGGCTTTGACGCCAAGGAAGGCATCTGGACAGACATGTTCAAGGCCGGCATCGTTGATCCTACCAAGGTCACCAGAAGTGCCGTACTGTACGCTACATCAATTGCATCCCTGTTTGTCACAACGGAAGCCGGTGTCGTTACCAAGGAAGATCCGAACGCAGCCCCGGCCATGAACCCGGCTGCCGGCGGAATGTACTAAGATAAAAAACGAAAGCCTGTGAATGATCACAGGCTTTTTAGTATTGTACTTCTCTGTTGATCGTGACGTATCTGCCCTTACGGGTGAGGAATCCCTCCCCTTCGAGTTCATCCAGGATACGGTAAAGCGATGAGCGGCTCATGTTAAGATTTCTGGCCAGATCAGAGTATGAAGCCTCAAGTCTGAACTGTTCTCCAAGTGAAGCTGAAGAATTCCAGAGGTATCCTATCAGGCTGTTCTTCGGTGTGTTCCTGCTGAGTACCATGATCTCACTGTGCATGAACCTCATTCTGGTATGCAGGTAACGGATATAGTTGCGCGCAAACTGCGGATATGAGCCCACGCATTCATCAACCTGGTCCTGGCTGATGAAGATTATCCTGGAATCTCTTACCGCAAATATGTTGCTGGCGAACTGTAGAGAATCATTGAAAAGGGTTATGAGCGCAAAGAATGATCCCTTAGGTACATCCTTGAAAACCATTCCATTATCTACTTCCCTGATGACCAGCTTTCCAGTCAGTACATAAGCCATGCATGGCTTGAAAGTAGAAGGGTCAATGATCTGCTCTCCCTTTTTGTACGCCCTAACCGTTGTCTGATCGTTTCCCAGTATATCGACAACTTCATTAAAGGCCATGCCGCTGAACAGTTCCGATTCAAGCAGCTGTTCGACGATCTTGTTTTTAACTTCCATAAACTCAATTCCCCCGGCGGCCACCAAACCGCCCACAATTTATTATTTAATAGATTGTTTATAATGTCAATTTTTGTACCCTGTCAATTGTGCCTTTCTTTTCTTCGCAGAGGCAAAAGAGTATAATAAGGCTAAATGCGGAGGTACATATGAAAGTAAATGATACTATACACGGATTCAGAGTAGTCAATGTCCGTCACATCGAAGAGATCAAGGCTGACATGTACGAAATGATCCACGAAAAGACCCAGGCAAAAACTATCTGGCTGAAGAGAGACGACGAGAACAAGACCTTCTCAATCGCCTTCAAGACCACGCCAGTTGACGATACCGGCGTTTTCCACATTCTGGAGCATTCAGTACTGAACGGTTCACAGCGTTACCCGGTCAGAGAACCATTTGTTGATCTGTTAAAGGGCTCCCTGCAGACCTTCCTTAACGCCATGACCTTCCCGGACAAGACCGTTTATCCGGTAAGCAGCCGTAACGACAAGGACTTCATCAATCTGATGAGAGTCTACCTGGATGCCGTATTCCATCCAATCGCCGTAACCATGCCGAACATCTTCCGTCAGGAAGGCTGGCACTATGAGCTGAACGAAAAAGATGCCCAGCCAATATTCAAGGGTGTCGTATTCAACGAAATGAAGGGTGCCTTCTCATCACCGGACGGTGTAAGAAGCAGGATCATGATGCATTCATTATTCCCTGATACCTGTTACGGCAACGAGTCAGGCGGAGATCCTGAATTCATCCCTACCCTGACTTACGAGCAGTTCTGCAACAGTCATAAGAAGTACTACAATCCTTCCAATTCATACATATTCCTGGATGGCGACATGGACATAGAAACCATATTGGGAATCATTGACGATGAGTATCTGTCACACTACACTTCAGACGGTGATAAGATCGTCATCGAGAAACAGCAGCCTGTAGTTGCTGATGACGTCATTCAGGAGTACGAGGTTGCACCTGATGACAGCGGCAAGGGCAAGGCTCAGATCGCCTACGGATATGTCATCGGCAGCTTTGATGACTACATGAAGAACGCAGCCTTCGGTCTGATCTCATCAGTAGTCTGCGGCTCCAATGAATCACCTCTCAAGAAGGTAATTCTGAATAACGGCTTAGGCGAGGACATCTACTTCTCAATGGAGGACGGTCTGTTACAGCCATTCGTTGAGATCGATGTCATCAATACCGATCTGGAAAAGCAGGAACAGGTTCACGACGCCATCTATGGCGAACTTGAGAGAATAGTAAGAGAAGGCATCGATAAGGATGAACTCATCGCTACCCTTAACAAGGCAGAATTCAAGGCCAGGGAGAAGGACTTCGGCGGCGCTCCGAAGGGACTGGCATTTGCCATTTCAACTCTGAGCAGCTGGCTGTATGACGGCGACCCGGCTGATGCCCTGAAGGTTGACGAACTGTTCAGCGAATTAAGAAAAAAGGTCAGTACAGGCTACTATGAAAGCCTCATTCAGGAATACATACTAAACAGCAGCCATCATGCAACGGTACTGTTAAAGCCATCAAATACCCTTGGCCAGAAGAAGGCAGAAAGCGAAAGACAGAAGCTCTCTGAGATCAAGGCAACATGGAGTGAGGAAAAGATCAGTGAGATCATTGAAATGAACAGGGAACTTGCCATCTGGCAGGCTACCGAGGATACGCCTGAGCAGCAGGCTACCCTGCCTCAGCTGCACCTCTCAGACCTGAAGAAGACCCCGACGGATCTGCCAATTGAAGTCTGCACGCACGGTACAGGCAATAAGGTTCTGAAGCATGACATTGATACCAATGGCATCAGTTACGTTTCCGTTTACGGTGACGTAAGCGACCTCAGACTTGAGGAATATACAACGCTTGCCATCTTACAGTCACTGTTAGGCCAGACGGCTACCGAAAACTATGACACCATCCATCTGGCTCAGAAGATCAAGAGCATTCTCGGCAGCTTCGGCAGTACGTTTACTGCCGCAACTGACCAGAACAGAAAGACAATCACTGTTACTGATACCAGTTGGAGCGCTCTGACCAGAAATGACAGAGAAGCCGTGGAACTGGTCAAGGAGATCCTCTACAGAACGACCTTCGCTGATAAGAACGCCATCAGAGACATCATCAGGCAGAACAAGACTGCCCTTGAACAGACCTTCATCAATGCCGGTCATGCTATGGGCTCAGTCAGAGCAGCTGCCTACAGAAGCGAAGCCGGAACCTGCGTTGAATACTACTCAGGTTATGAAGCCTACAAGTTCATCAAGCAGCTGGCTGAAAACTGGGACGAGATGGCTGATAGCTTCATCGCAGACCTGAAGGCATTATATGCCAGGATCTTTACCAGAAACCGCTTCACGGTTTCCGTAACCAGTGAAGACAAGCCAACGATCGTCAAGGCCTTCCTTGATGACCTCAAAGACGGTGAACCGGTGACTCCTGTTGAAAAGCAGCCTCTTGGCCATAAGCGTGAAGGAATAGTCGTACCGGCCAACATTTCATTCGCCTGCAAGAGTTCAGACGTATCAGGTCTGGTTGATGATAAGCTGGGTACGATGTACGTGCTTTCAAACATTCTGACCTACGACTATCTGTGGAATAACATCAGAGTCAAGGGCGGTGCCTATGGCTGCGGGTTTGCATGCAGGATGAACAAGGCTGCCAGATTCTACTCCTACAGAGACCCTAACCCGGCAAATTCACTGAACATCTATCAGAACACCGGCAGGTATCTGGAAGAATTCTGCAGGAACAATGACAATGTTGAAAAGTACATCGTAGGAACTACCGGTGACTTTGATCCATTATTAACGCCAAGGTCAACTGCCAAGCTGGCTGACATGAACTACCTTAACGGCATCACCTACCAGAACAGATGCGAAGTTCTTGATCAGATCATCAATACGACCATTGAGGACATTGAGAATACAAAGGCCGTATTTGAAAAGATCAATGAAGATGACGACATCTGTGTAGTCGGTAACAGAGAAGCTCTGGAAGCCTGCAAGGACAAGCTGGATACCATCTATAATTTCTAAGCGAACAAAAGCTCCGGAACTCCGGAGCTTTTTCATGGTTAATTACTGTTTCTGATCTGAATCATCAGATTGCCGATGGCCGTTGCCTCTATCGGTAAGGCGATTACCGTCTTGCCGGTAGCCTGTTCGGTCAGTCTGTTAAGGAACTGATTCTTGGCGCCGCCGCCAACAATGTACAGTTTCTCATACTTCTTTCCTGTATTGGCCTCCAGTTCCTCAATAGCCTGCCTGTATGACAGTGCCAGAGATCTGTAGGCACATCTGAAGTAATCGTACTTATTCTGCGGCTTAACCTGTAACAGATCATCAAAGGCCTTTTTCATGCTTTCTGGAGCCAGTAATGACTCATGATTGGCATCAAGCACCTCATCATAGTCACTTTCTTCAGCTCTGGTTACGATGTCGGCAATGTTCTCATCAGGGCACAGCTGTTTCTGCAGTTCATTGACGATCCACATGCCCATGATGTTCTTCTGATAGCGGTTGTATCCTACACCGCCTTCATTGGAGTAGTTGGCCTTCATTGAACTGATGTCAGTGATCGGCTTCTCCGTCTTGACCCCCAGCAGGGACCAGGTGCCGGAGGAGATGTACAGCTGATTGCCTTCCATTGGAATGCCTTCGACAGCTGAACCGGTATCGTGGGTTGCACATAACATGACCTTGATGCCCTGATAGTAGCCAAGCACTTCTCCCGGCTGATTCAGCTTTGGAAACAGATGAGCCGGCAGTCCGAGTCTGTTAATGATCTGTTCATCATATCCAAGGGTATCATGATTGATCATGCCCATGGTCGTGGCATTGGTGAATTCCTTCTTCTTTACACCTGTAAGCTTATACAGGAGATATTCAGGTATCATCAGGAAGTCAGTTACGCCTTCAAGTCTTCCCAGTGTCAGATCATCATAGAGCTGATAGACCGTATTAAATGGCTGAAACTGACACCCCGTGCGCTCATACAGCTGCTCAAACGGCATGATCGCATGAACTTCATCGATCACCTTTTCCGTTCTATTGTCCCTGTACGCGTAGACAGGATATACTTCCTGATCACCCCTCATCAGCACATAATCTACCCCCCAGGTATCTATGGACAGTGATTCTATTTCAAACTTCTTCTGTGCCTCAGCGATGCCCCTTCTGACTTCATAATCAAGATGTCTGACATTCCAGATAAGGTGCCCGTTTTCTTCGCTGACGCCGTTTCTGAAACGGTAGACTTCCTCAGTCCTTAATTCGCCGTCTTCCAGCCAGCCGACGATGTGTCTGCCGCTTGAAGCACCGATGTCTATGGCCAGATAATGCTTATTTTTCATAAAGATACTTTTCATCAAGAACAATGTTGAACGGTTCCTGCAGATCTCTGAAGTCCTGAGGCCTAATGGTATTAAGCTTTGTTGGAGACATGCTCATTACCTTGACCAGGATCTCTGCTGCCTTTTCAACGGTATGCATCAGACCAAAGGTTTCATCAAAGTCATGACCGCAGACAAACATGCCATGGTGAGCCCATACGGCAACGTTCTTCGTCTTCATGATCTCAGAAGTCTTGGCGCCTATCTCCTTACCGCCAGGTACCATCCACTCAACTACGCCGATTCCCTGCGGGAATACGACCGGGCACTCCGTTTCCATTTCCCAGATCTCTCTGGTAAACACTTCATCAGTCAACGGCAGTACGAATGTCAGGGCTACGATGTTGGCCGGATGAGCGTGATATACTATCCTCATTTCAGGATCTCTCTGCTTCAGTACTTCCAGATTCATTAGGTGTGAAGGTAATTCAGAGGTTGGCTTACCCCCGTTTACCAGTCCCCATACGATCTGATATTTTGTTCCTGTTTCATCAACTCTGATGACGGCAACACTGTCTTCAAAGTCCAGACTGACGTTTCTCATGTATTTTCCTGAACCGGTGACCATGAAGTATTCGTTTTTCAGCTCAGGTACTTCCGTACCGATCTCACGCCATGGTTCATCATTTCTGAAAAATGCTCTGAACTGCTCAACTTCTTCCGGTCTCATTCTGTATGAGAGGTTTCCGCCGTTTCTTTCATGCCAGCCCTGCAGCCAGCCGTCGGTACATGTCTTGGTAAAATCTCTGATAAGTCTGTTCTCCATGTTATGCCCTCTTTGAAAGAACTTCTCTTTCATATCTTTCTACTTCTGCGTACCATTCACCATCTTTTGGCTTGCCGCATCTTGCGCAGTATTCATCCCAGATGTCATTGAATGGCATTGTCTTTAATTCTTCCTGAACGACCATGAGCTTACTGAAGTTCTGTTCATCCTGCAGTTTCTTCAGTTCTTCATTTGGCTGTAATAAGGCAAACAACAGTGCCTTCTGCAGATTTCTGTATCCGGTAGCCCAGGCTGAGATCCTGTTGATTGAAGCATCGAAGTAATCCAGCGCAATGTTGACTCTGTCAATGCCGCATCTTACGATCTCTCTGGCAATTTCCCTTGTCTCATCGTCAAACAGCACTACATGGTCACTGTCCCACCTTACCGGTCTGGTAACATGCAGGGCGATCTCATCAAAGAATGTCAGTAATGCCGGAATCTTGTCACTTACTACTTCAGTTGGATGATAGTGCCCGTTATCCATCAGAGGAATGCACTTGTCCTTATTGAAGGCTGCGTAGCTTAGGGTAAACTCAGCTGAGCCTGTAGTATACGACTCAACACCGATGCCGAAGGTCTTTGATTCAACGCATGGCTTTACCTTATTGAAATCGAACGGTTCGCTTAATATCTCATCAATGCTTTCTCTGTATCTTACTCTTGGACCCATTCTGTCACCAGGAATGTCCTTGAAGCCGTCACCTGTCCAGATGTTCATGACGCACTTTTCACCAAGCTGTTCAGCCAGATAATTTGAAATTCTGATGCAGGCCTTGCCGTGTTCGATCCAGAACTTTCTGGTCTCCTCATCTGCTGAAGAGAGGGTCAGCGGATCGCATTTTTCATGGGAGAAGAATGTCGGGTTGAAG
The DNA here is from genome assembly GCA_900319675.1 of uncultured Bacillota bacterium. GTDB lineage: Bacteria > Bacillota_I > Bacilli_A > Erysipelotrichales > Erysipelotrichaceae > RUG521. Next base: position 621 of record ONPK01000031.1, on the reverse strand, counting down.
TCGCAGCCCAATCCTCTTTCCCTGCAGAAGTCTACCCACTTCTGGAAATGCTTAGGTTCAAGCTTGTCTCTGTCAGCCCATTCACCGTTCTCAAAGATGGCATATGAGGCATGCAGGTTCATCTTTGGTCTGCCTGGAATGAGTTTCAGAACTTCATCAAGGTCTGCCATTAACTCCTCAGGTGTTCTGGCTCTGCCAGGATAATTTCCCGTTGTCTGAATGCCGCCTGTTAATGGCTTGTTAGGATCAGTGTCAAAGCCTCTGACATCATCACCCTGCCAGCAGTGCAGGCTTACTGAAATGTTCTTAAGTGTCTCAATGGCCTTTTCGGTATCAATTCCCGTATTGGCATATCTTGCCTTAGCGTCATCGTATCTGTTCATGATTATTCCTCCACTTGTTTACATTATCATTCTATCAGTACCGCTCTTGCTTTTTTATATCGTTACTTGAACAAAAAACTGTCCTTTCTTGCAAATTCAGGAGTTATAATGTAGGTATGAATGAACTGTTACTAGCAAAGCTCAGTGAGATAACTGAAGAGGAACGGGAAATACTTAACGGCAAGAAGGACGTAAACCGTTCTCTTTACTACAGCGACAGTAAGAAGGATGAGATAGA
>ONPK01000190.1 GCA_900319675.1 uncultured Bacillota bacterium | reverse complement strand
TGAAGTTATGATAGGCATAGCCAAGTTCAAAGACGTTGGCGATCCAGCTTGATAACAGTTCTTTGCTTAACTGATCCTTATCAGCTCCATGCAGATAATACATGGAAGCAAAGATGTCCTGGATCTCCCTGAATCCGGTTTCTCTGTATGACTTCTGAGTCCAGGCAAAGGAACGGGATATGTAGGTCTGATACAGTACCTGGAAAGGCAGGTTATTGGACAGATAGGCGTCCAGATCCCTGTCTTCCGTATTTACCGTCAGGAATGAACGGTATCTTGCGAAGTCATTTCTGACCTTGTCAAGTGTCTTATCAAGTGCGTTCTCGTCGCTGTATTTTTCATGCAGGTTGTAAAGATGAGTTTCAAAATCTCTTCTTACGTCTTCCGGATCTTCAGACATGCCGACGAATTCATCAACACATTCAGAACAACCGGCTTTTACCGTGAGGTTCTTGGCCATGGCGAAGAAGCTTGCGCCTCTGCGGACGAAACTGTTGGACAGCTTAATGAGTCTTTCCGGTCTGTCATAGTTTCCTGAACCCAGGAAGCCGTTGACGTCACTGGTAAATTCATCCATGGTCTCGCCGTTAGCCAGTATCATGGCAAATCTCTTTTCCCCGTTGCATTCCTTAGGCTGATGATGAGCCGTCAGGGCAACAGGTCTGCCGTTAAGACTGTAGACTTCGCTTTCAACTACGACGTTGGCATAGATGATGTCGCTGGTCAAGGTGCCGGGATCGGTGATGCCGAACATGCCGGTGACCACTACTCTTAAATCCCTTTCCTTATCCGTGAGGTTTGTAATCCTTATTCTCTGCGCTTCTACGGCAGAAGGGAAGTTCTCTTCCTGCGGAAGAATGAAGATCGTCCTTGTTATCTTAAGACCGCAGTCGGTCTCGTAGTTTATTTCAGTGTAGTTGTTATGGTGAACGCAGTAGGCATTCCTTACGTTGTTGTTAACATCAAGGGAATAGAAGATCTGCTTTCCGTTCTCGGTGATGTAGAACTGCCTGTTGGCCGTTTCCCCGTTGATGTCAGGATTCAGTTCGTATCTGGTAGCCAGTACCTGCTTTTCCTGGGAACTGCGGAAGGAACCCCGGCCAAATCTGTCCAGTACGCTCTTAGGTGTTGTCTGCAGGGGATCTCTGAAGCCTTCCCTGTCACCCAGTAACAGGTTTACTGAATAATGGGTACCGATGTGCGGGGCCTTGAGATCGATGATCAGATCACCGTTCTCATTAAGCTCGCCGCTTCCGGCTCTGATGTTTTCATATATCTTTCTGATGTGTTCGTTCTGAACATCATTCAGCTTGTATCTGGTATTGCCCTTGTACAGAACATATTCATCCTTCAATGAGAGAAGAATGTTCTTTCTGGTGTCCTGAAACAGACGGTACAGTGTCCTGTCGTTGACTAAGGCATCGGCAACCGGCATGAAATACGGTAAGCCGGTCACAGCCAGAACGGTTTTCCTGTGTTTTCCTGTCTGCACCAAGATAGATGGCATCAGTGACGTCTGAAAGTCTGTCAGAGAATATCTCTTCGGCAAATTCGACGGCAGTCAGCTGCTGTCTTCTTGCGGTTTCAACTGTGAAGTTCATCTTAGCTGTTACCCCATGATTACTTCTACTTCGATTTCAGAAGCCCCATTGGCCTTGATTGCACCAGCCGGCACTTCAGTTCCGTTAACTCTGATGGTTCTTACGCCCTTTTCAACACCGTCCGGATTCTTTACGGTGATGTGATACATGGTGTTTCTGAACATTCTGTTGATCTTATATTCTCTTACGTCATGCGGGATGCATGGGTCTACGGTCAGGCCGTCATAGTCAGGCTTGATGCCCAGCATGCCTTCCGTCAGCACGGTAAACGTCCAGGCAGCGGTGCCGGTCAGCCAGGAGTTCTTGCCTTCACCGAAGGTAGGAGCGTCCTTGCCGGCTACCATCTGGCAGTAGGCATAAGGTTCCGTACGGTGGATCTCGGAAATGTCTTCCAGGAAGGCGGGGCAGGTCTTCTTGTACAGCTCGAAGGCTCTGTCACCATGTCCCATGATGGTTTCCGCGAAGATGATCCATGGGTTGTTGTGGCAGAAGATGCCGGCATTTTCCTTGTATCCCGGAGGATATGAGGAGATTTCACCCAGATTCAGTCTGTATGTTGTGTAGGCAGGGTTCAGCAGAACGATGCCGTACTTTGTATCGAGTCTTTCTTTGACGGAATCAAGAGCCTTCTGAGCCTCACCGGTTTCAACACCGATGCCGGCCATGATGCACATGCCCTGAGGTTCAATGAAGATCTTGCCTTCATCGCATTCATCAGAACCGATCTTCTGACCGAAGGCATCATAGGCTCTTAGGAACCACTGGCCGTCCCAGCCCTTGTCCAGAACGGTTTCAGCCATTCTTTCAACAGCTTCAGTGGCCTTTTCGGCTTCATCA
>ONPK01000052.1 GCA_900319675.1 uncultured Bacillota bacterium | reverse complement strand
AGGCTTAAGCATCTGCATCTTCTGTGTATTGACGCTTGACTTGATCGTCATGCCCAGAGTCAGCAGGTTAAACAGAACTGTTGTCAGTGCTACGCCAAGGATGGCGCTTCCGGTCCAGTGACCGATGAAGTTGATGCACTGAGCAAGCGGATATACCAGGACGGCGGTCAGGATGCTTTCATCAAACATGTCGCTCCATGGTGTTGTCATGTAAATGATTCTTTCAGCTAACGTATGTCCTTCATTGTCGACATTACGCTGACATCCGGCTAAAACCAAAACGACTAACACACATACAATAAGCCGGAATTTCTTGCTGGAAATTAACTTCTTCATATTTCATACTCCTTCATTTGGTTGGTCAACGTCATTATTATAAACTGTTTCATATATCTTGAGCAATTCTTTTTTATTCTCCTGATAGGAGCGCTCATTATATCTGTTTCTGACAATAATGACAGTATCAAAGCCAGAACGAAAATCGGTTGCCTCAGCAACCATCGTTCTGACCTGTCTTTTGATCTTGTTCCTTTCAACAGCGTTGCCCAGTTTCTTGCTGACGGATATGCCGACTCTGTCGTTTGTCAGCATCGTAGCCTTCCTGCGGTAGGCGATGAAGCTTCTTGTTACTACCTTGACGCCTTCCTGGATGATCTGCTGAAATTCTTCGTTTCTCTTTACTCTGAATCTTTTCTTCATGACCCCTCAACAAAAGGGAAAAAAAGTTGCTAACAAGCAACCTTTCCTATGCAGATAATACTTTTCTGCCCTTGGCACGCCTGCGGGCTAAAACATTACGACCTCCGACGGTTTGCATACGTGCTCTGAAACCATGGACTCTTTGATGTTTTCTCTTGCTTGGTTGATATGTTCTCTTCATCAATAGTCACCTCCGAAATTTATAACGATAGAACAATTGCTTTATTATTCTAACTAAACGAATATCATAAGTCAAACAAAATCGGTCTATTATTCCATTTCAAACACTTTTTTCAGTAGAGGCTGAGCGCCTGTGACAGGATCCATTTCCATTATCAGGATGTCCTTCATGTATTCATCCCACTTTTTTACGATCGGACTGGTTGCCTGGACCCTGGCAGCGTACTCTATTCCCTTCTCACACTCATAGTATCCGAACATCTCGTTACCGGTATTCCAGATCGTATAGTTCCTTATTCCGGCTTCTTTCAGTACCTCTACCATTTCCGGCCAGATTTCATTGTGTCTTCTGACGTATTCTTCCAGACAGCCATCTACGATGGTTGCCTTCCATGCATATTTTTCCATATTATGTTTCTCCGTTATCTAATCTTAATTCTACAGCAGAGCTGCCATTATGCCAATTGTCAGAAACGGGCAGAAAGGCATTTTCCTTTTTCCGGTAATCAGTGAATAAAGAAGTCCCGTAATGCAGGAAATAAGTACGGACCTGAACAGGAACTCACAGCCGAATGCCCATCCAGTAATCATGAATATGAATATGTCACCGTCACCAATCACTTCCCTTAGTCTGTTCACAGATAACAGGGGTAAGGACAACGTCATCGAGCCAAGAATCCTTGATACAAGGGAAGCATCATTAGTGAAGCTGATCATTATCCCGACAAGCGCAAGAAAGAATAATAATCCCGTGGAAAATTCCATGGCTTCCATGTCAAACAGCGATATGAGCGTCATTGTCATGATGAATAACCAGCATAAGAACGCCTCACTGTCTCCCCTTGACCAGATAATCACTGTTACAACACCAGAAAAGACTTCGGTTAATGGATACTTGATATCTATTGGCTTTCCACAATGGCGGCATCTTCCTCTCAATAACAGCCACCCTGACAGTGGCATGGTTTCCATAAAGGACAGCTGCTTTCCACAGTGGTCGCACCTTGACCTTCCGGAAACGAAGTCTTCCCCTCTTAGTGATCGGTAACAGATGACATTCAACAGGCTTCCAACACAGCAGCCGGCGAAAAACAACAAAGCATTCATATCTGTCTTTACCTGTGAATCATGCTTTATCCTAAACATGAGTGAATAAAATGATGCATCAGATAACAGATTCTCTTAATAATGAGTTATATTTAAATCGGGAGGTATCAATATGATCAAGATCTATGGAATGCCTACATGCCCGTACTGTGACTACATTCATGAACAGATCAAGGGACGTGAGGATGAATTTGAGTATATCAACATCGGTGAAAACATCCGTAACATGGGAGCCTTCATCAGACTGCGTGACAGTAATCCGGTATTTGACCGCATGAAGGCAATCGGAGATGTTGGAATTCCTGCCTTCGTATTTGAAGACGGAACGGTATCAATTGACCCGGCCGATGCCGGACTGATTGAATACGGTACCGCAAATGCCTGTTCAATTGAAGATCATAAGAGCGGTAGAAAAGGCTGTTAATGACAAAAAAGAAGGAAGAGCTGCTTCCTTCTTTTGTTTTGAAATGTAATTAACCTTAAGGCCTTTCTGCCAGTACTACGCTTAATTCCTTTTCCTGATTGTCTCTGATGATCTTCAGAGTAACCTTGTCTCCGGCCTTACGTTTCAGCAAGGCATCCTGCAGGTCATCATATGATCTGATTTCGTCATCGTCCATGCCGATGATCAGGTCCTTGGTCTGAAGGCCTGAGGATATGGTTGACTGGAGTTCTACTGATCTTACCAGTACGCCGTTCTGGGACATACCATAGTAGCTCTGAGCTCTTTCGCTGTCAATGCTGATGGCTTTGATGCCCAGATATGCCCTGCCGGTAACCTTGCCATTGGTAATCAGTTCCTGAGTGATCTCCTTGACTACGTCTACAGGGATGGCAAAGCCGATTCCTTCAATGTCGCTTGATGAATACTTGGCATTTACGATGCCAATCAAATTTCCGGAAACATCAAACAGTCCGCCGCCGGAGTTGCCCGGGTTGATCGTGGTATTCGTCTGCATCAGTGTCATCTTCTGTCCGTCAACCGTAATAGTACGGCTCAAGGCACTTACGATTCCTGATGTAACGGTTCCACCCAGTGTTCCCAACGGGTTACCGATGGCAATGCAGGTTTCTCCAACCTTTACAGTGCTGTCGCTTCCAAGAGTTGCCGGTGTCAGACCCTGCGCATCGATCTTGATGACTGCCAGGTCAGTAATTGAGTCCGTTCCAATCAGTACGGCTGAATAGTCAGTACCGTCATGCAGCGTAACTCTGATGCTCTTGGCATCCTCGATTACGTGATTGTTGGTAATGATGTAGCCATCGCTTGAGCAGATGACACCGCTTCCGGCACCGGAAGTAACATATTCACCGAAGAACGTGTTGTACTTTACTGATTCCGTATAAACTTCTACTACTGAATCTTCTATTTCAGAAACGATTCCTGAAAGATCTGATGACTGATATACGACAGTATCTGTCGGTACGGCTTCATAGATTACCGTTGATCCGGAGTTATCCTTCTGCATCTTGTTCATTACATATCTGGCAGTCAGAAAACTGCTGCCCATGCACAGTAATAATGAGAATACCAGCCAGAGGATCATCGGAACGTGTCTGTTCTTTTCCTTCTTTTCAGGTGGATAGACTGTATATACGTTACCGGAGTATGTCTTTTCATCTTTAAGGTATGATTCTTCGCTTAAGTTAGTTTCATCATTTAAATTACTTTCTTCATTAATTTCTTCATTAAATTTTTTTTCATCCATAATAAAACCTCCTCGTCGAATATTATACTACTTCTGCAATGTGATGATTAACTGAACTGAAAATGAAAACGAATTGAAATTCATCAATTCGTCTTTTTTCTGCCTATGGCTATGAATGCTAACAGCAATGTCACTGCACCGGCAACTGCTGCTGAGAAGAATATGTACGGTTTATAATCTATAACTTCCTCAACTTCCGGTACCACATACCTTTGCAGAGTCTGCTCCGTAAGGTCTATGGTATACAGTTTCATTTCGCCGTTCTCGTCACCGAGATATATGAGCTTGAAATCATACAGCTGCGGATCCTTGTACTGCCAGCCATCCATTTCGATGTCATCACCGATCCTGACCTTGGCCGGTTCAAACAGTTCCGCCAGATCAGGGAAGTTTTCATATACGACATCCGGCTGAATGAATTTTCTGCCTACGATTTCCACCGGTCTGTACTTGCCGATGACCGTGTTGTCGTGTTCACTGTAGAGATAGAAGTCTCTGTTCTGTTCACTGTCCTCAAGATAGATCACATCATAAGCCTTCCAGTTGAATACCGTCAACTTATTGCCTTCGATCTCCAGATCTCTTGCCTCGTGTTCAGGATATATCGCAACCTTATCCAGGTTCTTTACGACACCCAGCTGCTGATCATTGAGTGTATAGAATACGGTTGGTTCCTCATCGACGTATACATTCAGCGTATATGTTCTGGTGTAATCATCATCTTCAGCCGTGACCTTGATGTTTATTTCATTCCATCCCGGTTCAACGCTGCCGTCAATGCTGGAAACGCTGGCCTTGCTGCTGCTCTTATCAGCAGAAATGTCAAGTGACTCAGTTCCTCTTGGAACATATACCTTGTAATCATAAACGTCACTGGAGAAGCCAGGTTCGATCTCAAATCCATCTATGGTGATGTCACTTAGTGTGGCATCTTTTGACTTGGTTGGAGTTACCGGTGTGTAGCCACCGCCACCACCGCCTCCACCTCCGCCACCACCTCCACCGGTCTGGTTGATGGTGATGGATGTGCTTAAGCTGCCGCTATAGCCGCTGACATTAGCGCCGTCATAGTCAATGAATTCATTTATACTCGCTGATACCGTTGTCGTTCCTACGCCTATTGTCTTGAAAGTAACGGTAACAGAACCGCTGCTGTTTGGATAAGTATCAATTACTACAGTTCCGGTATTTGGATTGTAGTCTCCTGATGAACTGCTGCTGAATTGCAGATATCCTGAATTGTAATATATCTGACATTGCGCAAGCACAGGACCGTCAGCGCTTACTGATAACGTAACACTGACTGTATCTCCTACCGTAACCGATGATGATGAAGCCCAGAGGCTTGTACTTCCGCTGGTAGCCTTTACCTCATCAAAGGAATGGATGCAGCTCATGATAAGACACAGTGAAAGAAGTGTAATTTTAAGCAATTTCTTCATAATCGATTTTCACTCCTTACTCCTGTGGTATGTCCTGCATTCCCAGAATGTACTTCTTTATAGCCAGATATGTCTTCAGTGTTACTTCCGTCTCACCGTTGATCATGGCGGCCTTCAGCATGTTGCCCTCCAAGGTATTCATGCCGAGAATGTTCTTCTTAACCAGTAACAGGTCCTGCAGATTGACCTTGCCGTCACTGTTGATGTCACCTCTGATGATGATCGTATACTTGCTTGTTCCGCTGGCATCAGTAATTTCAAGTACACAGCCTGTACCGATCACTGATTCCCCGTTCAGCTCAGTTCCATCAGCACCGATGATAACTACCGTGCAGTTCTCGTTGCTTGACTTGATCTTGTCGGTCATCTTCTTCAATGTAGTACCGATCTGAATTCCTGTCAGGAATCCTTCATTAAGCTTAAGAGACATGTCTGTAATGAAGTCACCCGTATAAACTGGAGCTATTGGCTCCGGCTCAGGTTCAATCGTCGGATTTGCACTTTCCATGTTTCTCTGTTCTTCAAGAGTAGTCGGTAACGTATATGTTGTCGGTAAGGAAGTGCTTGCTGGCATTCCCTGATATACCGGTATGCTGAAATTCAATGGCTGTTTCAGACTGTCTGACATCTGATAGGTGTCATACATTGCACCGCTCTGTGAATAGGCTGCCTGAATGTTGGTCATGTACTGATGTCCGTATGTATTTACATCCGTTACATTGAACTTCTGCAGATACATTGTATTCTGACCGTCGTTGATGTAGCCGTCAGCTATCCACATGCCTCCGCCTACTATTGACTTGTATGGGCTGTTCCACGGTCTGTTATAAGAGGTATATGATCCGTCTTCTGAACCGTTGGCATAGATCAGCCCCTTCTTCCAGTTATCTTCACCGCTGGTGGCTCCGATGTTGTAGAAGTTATATAATCCGCTGTATGTCCTGCCGTTATATGTGAAGCTTTCACCTGTGCAGGCTCTTGATCCTGAAGTGCCCTGTTCCTGTCTGGCCAGTACGGCTAGATATATCGGACTTACCCCGGCACTCTGTCCGGCCTCATAGAAAATGTTGGCAAATGTCTTTCCTGATACACTGTCAGTTCCTTTCATGAATGTTGAATCAAGAAGTTTCTGAATTGTCTCAGGTGTTTCACTCTCATGGAATGAAAGATTCAGGAACATGAAGATGTTGTACTGATTCAGGAAATTTCTCGGGTCGATGTAATATGCAACTGTTTCTCTGTTTGCACAGTACCAGTTGGATCCGTCATATACGTAGAATCTCTTATTAACTACGTCATATGCCCCTTCAGCCACACTTCTGTATGCCAGATTACTGCCGCTGATAAGGCTGTATCCCAGTCTGCTTTCCATGTCTACTACTTCCTGCCACTGCAGTCCGGTATGATGAGCAATGAAGTTCCACTCCGGATACAATGCATGCAGTTCTCTTAATGATTCACGGTAGCTTTCCGGGAAATTCTGTTCATTCAGATACTGCTCATAGTTTTCATCTGTCGTTGTTACCTTGATCTGAGCATAAGTTGAATAGATGTACTGAACGTATTCGTTGCCGTATAATTCGAACCTTACCTTGTACCAGATGTCTCCATCAGTATCCTTCTCTTCAGCGAGGATATATATTGTCTGACCTTTGGTAAAATACTGAACTTCGTTATTTATTCTGAACTGAGGATATTCAGTGCCAGGGCCTGTTCTGATTCTCACGGAACTCTCGATTACTCTGGCTTCCCTTTCCTCATCAGGATTCTGATCGATGATCTCACCAGGTTCTTCGCCTTCAGCTAATATCGTTACATATGTTCCAAATGCCCAGGTATCATATTCCTTATCATTTACAGTAAAGGTTACTTCGTACCAGAGGTTGTCACTTTCATCATATGCTTCATTTATTACCAGTACTTCCTGTCTGTATACGTAATGAGGTCCATAGTTCTCATCTTCGAGATATCCGCCAGCCGTACTTGGCTGCAGTCTGACTGTAACCATGCTGCTGTTGATATACCCCTTCTTTGGTTCATACTGATTTTCTGAAGGTACTTCCGTTTCTTCAGGCTGTTCAACAGGAACTTCGGTTGTTTCGGTTGGTGCTTCAGGGGTTTCTTCTGGAGTTTCAACAGTTTCTTCTGTCTGCTCTGACGGATTTTCCGTTGTTTCCCCTTCCTCAGCCATGACGAAACAGCCATTTCTCACAATGGCTAATATCATTAATAAGGATAGAACTAAACTAAGTAGTTTCTTCAAGGTATTTCCCCTCAATTTGATTATAAACGATACTTTTTGCCAATACAAACCAACAGTGAATAACTGAACATGCCTCAGATCGCTTATAAACTCCTTATCGCCGCCTTTTTCATATGTGGAAAAGGCGGTTATCCACATGTGTAGAAAGTGTGGAAAACATCAAAATATGCCGTAAACAAAGGCTTTTTTGATGTTTATTAACTGTGGATAGTTTATATTATTATCTTTTTTATCCACAATATCAACTTTTTTTACTTTCCACCATATTTTTCCACAGATTATCCACATTTTCATTTTGTTGATAATTGTGGAAAACTCACGAATAACTTATGAATAAAGGCTATTTTACACTATTTCCGTGTTTACAACTTTTGTACCATAAAAATTACAGTTTTAATCGCCTCTTTTTCGTACTAAAATTATCTTACAAACATATCGGAAGCAGGTAACCACCACATGTATTCGCTGAATTTTATTTGGAATCAAGTTAAGGATTTGATAAAGTCAACTTTAGATAATGAAGATAAGAGTATTGTTTACTCTGAGTTTTTTGATGACACGGAACTCGCTGAACTTAATGACAAGGAAGCCGTCGTTCTCACTAAATATCAGTTTCATACTCTTATTTTAAATGACAATGAGAATCTTAACATCATCAACGATTCCATTAAGCAGGTTCTGAACAGAAATATCAGATGTAAGGTACTGTACAAGGATGATTACTTCAAGTTAAAGGAAGATCAGAACCAGATTGACAAAATAAACAGACTTACTGACAATGTAATGCCTGAATATACCTTTGAAAACTTCGTTCACGGTCCAAGCAATAAGGAAGCATACGCAGCTGCACTGGCTGTAGCTACAAATCCTGGACGTAACATTTATAATCCTCTGTTCATTTACGGTGAT
>ONPK01000100.1 GCA_900319675.1 uncultured Bacillota bacterium | reverse complement strand
TCTGCCGCAGTTTACCGGTGAGATAACAGATGGTCTGGCAGCTCATACCATAGATTCTGAAGGCATCAGAATAACGATACTGAAGATGCTTGGCTGCGCGCTGATCCTTTCGATAGGACGCTTTGCCTACAGATACTTTGTCATAGGTACGTCCAGAAAGGTTGAGCATGCCCTGCAGAATGAGATATTCGCCAAGCTGGAGACCCTGTCTCAGCGTTATTACAATGAAAACAAGACCGGTGACCTGATGGCCTACTTTACCAATGACCTGGAAGCCATCAGAGAAGCCATCGGCTGGAGCGTCATCTCGGCATTTGACGCCATCGTACTGACAATCATGTGTCTGTACAGAATGATGACCTATGTCAGTGTCACGCTGACTCTCTATACTCTGATTCCGATGATCGGTGTCGGCATTTACGGATACAACATCTTCAAGGCCTTTGACAAGTACTTTGAGATGAGACAGGAATCCTTTGCCAAGTTAAGCGACGTCGTTCAGGAAAGCATCTCTGCTGAAAGAGTCATCAAGGCATTCGTTGAGGAAGAGCATCAGCTGGAAAACTTCAAGAAGGCCAACGATTCCAACCGTAAGATCAACATGAAGGTCATAAGACTCAGAGCTTATGCCTGGCCGGTAATGGAGATATTCATCGGCGTGGCTTTCGTCATCGCCATTCTCTTTGGCGGCTACTACTGTCTGATCGGTGAGATCACCTTAGGCAAGATGGTTACCTTCTCAAGCTATGTCGGAACCCTGGTATGGCCGATGCTGGCCTTTGGTGACTGCATCACTACCTTTACTCTGGGCTATGCCGGCATGAAGAGAATCAACGGTGCCTTCAATGAAATTCCGGAGATCGTCGACAGTGAAACACCTGATGACGTTACCGAATTAAAGGGTGAGATCAGGTTTGACAATGTTGATTTCAAGTACCGTGAGGATTTCCCATACGCTCTTGAAGACATCAGCGTTGAGATAAAGCCGGGCGAGACCTTTGCCATCATGGGCAGAACCGGCGCCGGCAAGACGACAATGGTCAATCTGATGACCAGACTGTTCGACGTAACTGACGGTCAGATCAGCTTTGACGGTCATGACATCAAGCAGATCCCTCTTAAGGTCTTAAGAGAGAACATAGCCTACGTCCCGCAGGATAACTTCCTGTTCTCAGAGACACTGGCAAAGAACATTTCATTCGGCAAGCTGGACGCTACCCTGGAAGAGATCATTGAAGCCTGCAAGGTCGCAGACATCAATGACAACATTCAGGAGTTCCCGCTCAAGTACGAGACCATGGTTGGTGAAAGAGGCGTTACTCTTTCCGGCGGTCAGAAGCAGCGTGCTTCCATCGCCAGAGCCATCCTTAAGGATTCACCGATCCTGATCATGGACGATTCGCTGAGTGCAGTTGATACGGATACTGAGGATAACATTCTGCATAATCTGAGGCAGATCAGACAGGGTAAGACCACCATAATGATCGCTCACCGTGTTTCTACGGTTCAGAATGCAGATCACATCATCTTCCTCGATAACGGCAAGATGGCTGAATACGGCACCTATGATGAACTGGTAGCCCTGAACGGTCAGTTTGCCCGTCTGGTACGCAAGCAGCAGCTGGAGAAGCAGCTGGCTCAGGCTAACTAGGAGGTGTAAGAATGGCTAAGATAGAAAAAGAACAGGTCATTACTTCCTACAGCGGCAAGAAGCTTTATCCAAGACTGTTTGGCTACATGAAGCCTTACATCAAGAACTTCGTGATAGCACTGGTACTGGTACTGATGGTTTCAGGCTTTGCCCTGTTACAGCCGATGCTGATTGCCAGAGCCATGGATACCTACATTGAGGGATATGATCTCCCATATGCGGTAGTAAGTGAAAGTGAAGCCGACATTGAATATGAGGGCTATCACCTGACCAAGAAAATAGACTTTGAAAACACAAGTTACGATTCATACGCTCAGATGCTCTATGATGACGGCCATTACTATCTGTTCACCGATCTTGACAGGGAACAGTCAAAGGCCCTGCAGAAGCTGAGTGAAGATAACATCGTACCGGTAAGCGTTACGGACAGTTCTCTTACCGTAAGGGATGCCAACGGCAACACCTATACCGGCAAGCTGTTGGGAAAGGATGATCTCAAGGTTTTGAGAAAGACTGACTACGATGGCGTCAAGCTCATCGCCATTGCCTACGCAGTGTTACTGCTGGTCAATGCCTTCTGCAACGTGTCGCAGACCCTCGTGCTGCATACGGCAGGACAGAACATCATCTACAACATCCGTAATCAGATCTTTGAACACATTCATACCTTACCGCTGAGGTTCTTTGACACTCATCCGGTAGGACAGATCGTAACAAGAGTGACCAATGACGTTGAATCGTTAAGCATGATGTATTCCAATGTCATCGTAAACCTGGTAAGAAACAGCGTCATGATCATCGGCTATGCCGTAGTCATGTTTGCACTGAATGCCAAGCTGGCTCTGATCTCACTGGCGATCCTGCCGTTTGTCGTATTCATAACGGCAATGTTCACCAAGATCAGCCGTAAGACATACAGAATGATCAGAACCAAGGTTTCAGCCCTGAATACGTTCTTAAGCGAACATATTTCCGGCATGAAGCTGATCCAGATCTTTGCCCGTGAAGAAGCCAAGTACGATCAGTTCGCTGAAAGTACCATGGATCTTTACAAGAGCAGAATGCGTGAGCTGATGGTATTCGCCATCTTCAGACCGCTGATCAACTTCATGGCTAATACTGCCCTGGCAATCGTGCTGTACAAGGGTGCCCATTCAGTCCTTGAGGGTGTACTGACAGTCGGTACGTTATACGTATTCACCAGCTACATCCGTTCATTCTTTGAACCTATCCAGGAACTGACGGAACAGTTCAGTACCTTGCAGAATGCCTTCGCTTCAGCAGAGAAGATCTTCACACTGCTTGATGAGGAAAACACCATCATCGAGAAGGAAAATCCGATCGTACTGCCTGAGGTAAAGGGCAAGATCGAATTCAAACACGTATGGTTTGCCTACGATGATGAGGAATATGTCTTAAGAGACGTATCATTCGTCATCAATCCTGGTGAAAAGGTTGCCTTCGTCGGCGCTACCGGTGCCGGCAAGTCATCAATCCTCAACCTGATCGGCAGATACTATGACATTCAGAAGGGTGAGATCCTCATTGACGATGTCAACATCAGGGATCTGACCACTGAACAGATCAGAAGAGCCATCGGTCAGGTACAGCAGGACGTGTTCATCTTCACCGGTGACATCAAGAGCAACATCAGACTGCTCAATCCGGACATTACGGATGAACAGATCGTTGAATCAAGCATTGCCGTCAATGCCAATACGTTCATTGACAGACTGCCTGAGAAATACGATGAAGCCGTAACGGAGAGAGGCTCAACCTTATCCGCCGGTCAGAGACAGCTGTTAAGCTTTGCCAGAACGCTGGCCATTGATCCGAAGATCCTGGTCATGGATGAGGCAACGGCCAACATCGATACGGAAACTGAATTGCTGATACAAAAGGCTCTGAAGACGATGATGGAAGGCAGAACGACCATCATGGTTGCTCACCGTCTGAGTACGATCCAGCATGCCGACAACATCATTGTCATCCACAAGGGCAAGATCAGAGAAAGCGGAACGCATCAGCAGTTACTGGCTCAGGACGGCATTTACAAGAAGCTGTACGAGCTGCAGCTTTATTCAAATAACTAGCGAACTACGGGACAACCGTAGTTTTTTTTGTTAAAATTATCTCAATAAAACAGAGGTGATAATAATGCCTGGTGGAAGAGGAATGAGAGGCGGCTATCTGACCGAAGAAGAAAAGGCTAATCAGCCTAAGGTTACCAAGGAGCTGCTTAAGAGAGTATTCAGCTATCTGTTGCCGTACTGGAAACAGCTTTTGCTGGCACTGACATGCATACTTGTATCATCAGCCTTCAGACTGATGCCGACGATACTTACCGGCCGGATCATTGACGAAGGTCTCATCGGACGGAACATGGACATCCTGGTAAAGCTGATAGTCTTACTGCTTTTAGTTACCATAGGAGCCGAAATGATCGGCGTACTGGAGAGCTATCTGAATTCATGGATCTCCCAGCACATTACCTATGACATGCGCAACAAGATGTACGATCATCTGCAGAGAATGTCCCAGAAGTTCTTTACGACGAACAACCAGGGCGACATCATCACCAGAATGACCAGTGACATCGCCGGAGTACAGTCAACCATCTCCGGCACTTTCTCCAGCATTCTTTCCAACAGCATTACCCTGATTGTAGCTGTCGTGGCCATGTACAGAAAGAACTGGATACTGGCTACCATCGGCATGGTCGTCGTTCCTCTGTTTACCATACCTACCCGTAAGGCCGGCAAGACCAGATGGGAACTGACCAGAGAAGCCCAGGCCGTCAATGATGAGGTAAACGGTCTGTTAAATGAAACTCTTTCCGTAAGCGGACAGCTGCTGGTAAAGCTGTTTGGCAGGGAGGAGTACGAGTATAAGAAATACGAAGAAGCCAACGGCAAGATGGTAAAATTAAACATCAAGGAATCCATGGCCGGCAGATGGTTCAGAGTCGTATTGAGCACTCTGGCCTCCATCGGACCTATGGCACTGTATCTTGTCGGCGGCATCCTGATGATGAAATACGATGCTGATCTAACCGTAGGTGACGTAACCGTACTTGTATCACTGTTAGGCAGAATGTACGGTCCGGTCAATTCACTGCTGAACATTCAGGTTGAATGGATCAGATCCATGGCCATGTTCACCAGAATCTTTGAATACTATGATATGCCGGTTGAAATCAAGAACTGCGATAATCCAATCATTCCGAAGGAAGCCTATGGCAATGTCAGATTTGAAAATGTTGACTTCTCATATGACGGATCCAGACAGATCCTCAAGAATGTCAGCTTTGAACTCAAGAGCGGCAACAGCGTTGCCATTGTCGGACCTTCCGGTTCCGGTAAGAGTACGATGGTCAACCTGATACCGAGACTGTATGACGTTACCGGCGGCAGCGTCAAGTTTGATGGGGTTGACGTCCGTCAGCTTGACCTGAACTACCTTCGTAACAATGTCGGCGTGGTAACTCAGGAAACATATCTGTTCAACGGGACCATCAGAGACAATCTGCTTTATGCCAAGCAGGATGCCACGGAAGAGGAAATGATCGGGGCACTGAAGAAGGCCAATATCTATGACTTCGTGGAAAGTCAGGAAAGCGGTCTGGATACCATGGTCGGTAACAGAGGCCTGAAACTGTCAGGCGGCGAAAAGCAGAGAATATCAATTGCCAGGATCTTATTAAGAGACCCGGCACTGCTGATATTTGACGAGGCAACTTCGGCACTTGACTCCATCTCCGAGAGCAAGATCCAGGAGGCCATTGATCCGTT
>ONPK01000015.1 GCA_900319675.1 uncultured Bacillota bacterium | reverse complement strand
TCAGCTGAGATACACTCAATGTCCATGGAATTCAATGCCTGGCCGTGGATGGGCCTGTTCTTTGAGGAAGATGAGGCCAAGTACAAGTTCCACCATCTGAGCAGTGCCATCAAGTTTCTGCCGTATGGTGTCTGCGTAGACCACTTCCAGCACGAAGTCTATGCTAATCCCAACTGGACGCCGGATGAAAGAAAGGCCTGCTGGAGAAGACTGGAGAAGATGTATATGCCGCATAAGGATTATTCCGAGGCACCTTTGCTGGAAAAGGGCTGCTGGTGGTACAGGCAGGGACACATTTTCGCTTCCCCATTCTATTACATCGATTACACCCTGGCTCAGGTATGCGCCCTGCAGTTCTGGGTAAGGAATCACAATAATGATCCTGAGGTCTGGAATGACTATGTCAGACTGTGTTCATTAGGCGGGACAAAGAGCTTCATCGGCCTGGTAAGGGCAGCCGGACTCAAGGTTCCGTTTGAAGATGGATGTGTTAAGTCAATAGTCAGGGACATTGAGGATTATCTCGAGTCCGTCGATGACACCAAACTGTGAAAAAAACCTTTGTTTACGGCATTTTTCGTCAATTTTCTCATTGACAAAGATGGGGTGAACTAATAGAATATTAGTTGGCACTTTCAATGTAGCCCCGGAAACTACATTTGTAAGGAGGACTATTATTATGCGTCAAACAACGATGCTTAAACCAGCAGAAGTACAGCGTACATGGTATGTTGTCGACGGTACAGGACTGACACTCGGACGCTTATCAACCGTAGTAGCAGCAGTACTGAGAGGCAAGAACAAGCCAACGTACACACCGAATGTTGATTGTGGAGACTTTGTCATCGTAATCAATGCCGACAAGATCGTCGTGACAGGAAACAAGTTAGATACAAAGAAGTACTATCATCATTCACAGTTCCCAGGTGGAATGCGTATCAGAACAATGCGCACCATGAAGGACAAGTATACTGTTGAATGGGTTGAGAAGTCAATCCAGGGTATGTTACCACACACAAAGTTAGGTGACGTACAGCGTAAACATTTATTTGTTTATAAGGGCAGTGAACATCCACATGCAGCTCAGAAACCAGTTGAGCTGAAGATTGAAGACTAGGAGGACAGGTTATGCCAGCTAAGAAAAAAGAAGTTATAACATATCAGGGCACCGGTCGTCGTAAGAGTTCAGTCGCCAGAGTATACATTACTCCAGGTAAGGGTGTTATCACAGTTAATGACAAGAGCTTAGACGAGTATCTGCCATTGGAAACTCTGAGAATGGTTGTCAGAGCTCCGTTTGAAGTAACAGAGACTGTTGGACAGTACGATGTTAAGATCAACGTATATGGTGGCGGACATGCAGGACAGGCAGGCGCTATGAGACACGGTATCGCAAGAGCTTTATGTGAAGTTGTTGAAGATTTCCGTCCAAAGCTGAAAGCTGCAGGATTCCTGACAAGAGACTCTCGTGCTAAGGAACGTAAGAAGTACGGTTTGAAGGCTGCTAGAAGAGCTCCACAGTTCAGCAAGCGTTAATCATTATCATTACGTTATAAACGTCTGTCAATTTGGCAGACGTTTTATTTATGCTCAATGTAAAATGTGATATCATAAATAATAGAGTAGGAGATCAATAATCATGAAATTCTTGACAAAGTTAGTCTTAGGCGCCATCGCTGCCGCAGCCAGCGGTGTTGCCGTTAATAAGGTCGTCAGCAATAAGGAATCAGAAATGATCGAAGGACTGTATGGCCGTTATGTTGAAGTGTTCGGCAAGAGGATCTGCGTTGAAGTAAGAGGAGAGGGAAGCGAGACCATCGTTCTTTATCCTGGATTCGGGGATGTTTCTCCGGTACTTAACTTCCGTCCGCTGGCCAGTTTTCTGTCACATTATTACAGAGTAGTTACCGTTGAACCGTTTGGTTACGGCATCAGTGACAGTACCAGCAGGGAAAGATCAGTTGAAAACATCGCAGAAGAACTTCACGAAACAATGAAGGCACTGGAAATTGACAGCTATATTCTGGCTGCTCATTCGTTTGGCGGTGTCTATGCCCTGGAATTAATGAACAGCTACCCTGGTGAAGTAAAAGCCTTCATAGGCATTGATACGACCGTTCCTGAGGCAATGAAGTACCTTGACGATTCACTGGTCGAATACGCATTGGGAAGCGGCATAAGGTTTTTGAATGAATCAGGCATCAACCGTCTGTTACTGGCATTCAATGAAGAGAGATTCCTGCCGGAGAATGAATATTATCAGTACACCAATGCTGAAAAGAAGATGTTCAACATCCTGACTCTCAACAGGTCATTCACGGACAACATGAAGGATGAAATGTTACTGGCAAAGGAAAATCTTGACAAGATCCTGACAAAGGCCATCCCTGATGAGGTACCGGCATATCAGTTCGTTTCACTGCACAATGACCGTTTGCTGGAATCACTGGGCGCTCCTGAAGACACCTGGACGCATTACCATGAGATCCTGACCAACAATCCAAAGAGCAAACTGGAAAGACATGCAGCACCGCATGAACTGCATCAGAAGATAACCAAGGAAATGGCCATCAACATCGATGAATGGCTGAGGTCACTGTAGCAGAACAGACAAGGGCAGGCGGTCGTGACCGTCTGCCTTTTCTTTTGTAAAATAATTGTCATATCAGCTAAAAATATGCTTGACAGTATAAATAATGGATTGATATAATAATCAAGCTGATGGTCCGTTGGAGAAGTGGTTTAACTCACATGCCTTTCACGCATGCACTCACGGGTTCGAATCCCGTACGGGCTACCATTTGAATAAACACCCGGTCGATACCGGGTTTTTTTGTGCCTGCACGATGAATTAACAAAGAAAAAAGCTTCCTTGCGGAAGCTTTATCTTCAATGGTGCTCCGATAGGGACTCGAACCCTAGACCCACTGATTAAGAGTCAGTTGCTCTACCATCTGAGCTATCAAAGCAGCTAATATATTGTAGCATTAACATTTTTAAGTTGCAACCCCGATTTTCAAAACTTTTCAAGCAAAAAGAGCTGCAAATATTATGGGGAACAGCTCTTTCTGCATAACCTGGTTATAAGAAGGTCGAATAATGAAAAAAATATCTAACGTATGTGATGATAATATAGCATGAATTGGTGAAATAATTGTGAAATGGAATCACATTATTCATTGCCCATCAGATAATCCGGCAGAACCAGTTCAAACTCCTCAGGCCTGAAACGTGGACAGACGTTTTCCTTGGTTGATATCACGGAAGAGGCGAGCCTTGTTCCGATGACGCAGGCTTCCTTTAACGTCTTGCCATATGTCAATCCGATGGCTACTCCGGCAAAGAAGCTGTCACCGGCCCCGGTGGTGTCAATTACGTCAACTTTCTGCGGCGGGATGTAGCCTGCTTCACCATGTTCCTCGGCATATACGGCTCCGCCTTCGCCCATGGTAACGACCATCTTTTTGATCTGGGCGTTATCTATTCTGGTTTCCAGAAGGGAATACATTTCCTCATGAGTAAGATCCTCATATTCCTCTGAGAACAGCAATCCGGCTTCCTGCTGGTTGCATACCAGACAGTCGACCTTTGTTATGAGGTCTCTTCTCTTCATGGCTATGGACATGTTACTGACGACGGCATAGATCTTCTTATCATACTTTTCGGCAAGTCTGAAGATTTCCTTGAGCAGTTCAACTTCCATGTCTATTTCTACGACGATGCTGTCACAGGCTGAGATGATCTCATCACCGTGTTCTTCCAAAACGTTCTTTATCATTGAAAGGTCAGGTCTCTTTGATATGGAGGCAATTACGTCTCCGTTATTGTCAAAGATGGCCAGCCAGCTGCCTAAGCCGTCATCGGTCCTGACGATGTAATCCGTATTGACGTGATGCTTCTTCAGCTTCTCAATAACGTCGGTACTGGTACCGCTGTGATCAAGCACGGTCACGAATGTCGGCCTTAGTTCAATGTTGGCTATGTCTTCAACAACGTTTCTGCTGACACCACCATGAACCTGAACAACTCTGCCGACGTTTCTTCCGGCAGGAATGTACTGAGCAAGAGGATAACCCTTGATGTCTACGAATGTAGCACCGAAAACAACAATACCCATAAACACCTCCGTCTGATTACTATAATTGTCTTCTTTTTTTGTCTTTTCAGCAATACAAATCGTCCATTTGATGTTGTATTTGCATGAGGGGTATGGTGTTATGCTAAAATATAGTGAAGATAGAGGGTGTTAACATGCAGGATCTCGTAAAATGGACATTGATAATATTCGTAATAACCATAGCTCTGGAGATAGCTTTCTATTTCCTGAAGCGCTACTATATCAACAAGCTGGCTAACGTACTGGTGAACGGTAACTCAGAAGAGTTTGAAAGGCTGATCCAGAACAGGTTCGTCAGGTACATCGTTCCGCCGTTCAACAGGGAATACATGGAACTTAACAATTACATTGCCACCGGCAATGACAAGAAGACCAGGGAAATGTTTGAAACTTTCAGGACAAGAACGCTTAACAATGCCCAGAAGAAGGCCGTTGACCTTCAGGGATTCAACTTCTACCTGACCAGCAAGGACGCTTCCAATACCAGATATTATCTTGATGAGCTTGGAAAACTTGACGTGGATGAAAAGAACATGACAACGATGAAGAGACTATATTCCATAATCATTGAAAATGACAGAAAGATGCTCGACAGGATCGTTGAGGAGACCGAGCGCATGACTGGAGAGGAAAAACTCGATAATCAGCTGCTGCTGGCCCAGGTATATGCCAATCTGGATGACAAAGAAAATGCTGAAAAGTATCTTCTGCTGGTAAAAGAGGGCGCAGAGAAAAAATAAGATGAAGAAAATACGTGTACTGCTGGCTGTACTGGCCATCATGATGACATGTGCCTGCAGCAAGACCGTGACTCTGCTGAATGAGAATGCTGAAATAACGGAGTTTCCCGACAGCGCGGTAAGCTATGCTGAAAGCCTGATGGCTGATGTGGAAGATGCCGAGATCGGTTCGGGGATCTACGTCAACAGAATCACGTCTGCCGGAGGCATAGAAAAAACGGAAACGATGCTGTTTCCGGTTTACTGTGAGGGCAGTCTTGACTGCCTGATCCTGCTTGAGGGTGATGACGAGGAAGTCATCTCTGATGAGGATCTGATGAAAATACTGAATGATAACACTGACAGATGGGAATTCATGCTGGATGTCAGCGGCGAGAAGCTTCTGGGTGTCAGCAATGTGGAAACCATCGTTCTTAACGGTGATGATGAACTGGATGAACTGGAGAAGGGAACAATAGTGAAACTGCAGAAACTTAGCATAAAGAACAGCCGGATCGGCTTGATGAGACAGAAACTGAAGACTGCCACGGGCAATGTCGTAATTGGCCCTGACGGTCAGATTTACAGTGCGGACAGGATCGTTGTCAGATTTACCGAAGGTGAAGGCAATGAGAAAAAGAAGATGTTTGAAGAATTCTGCCAGGGCAGTTTCAGAAGGAGCATCAAGAGCCAGAACACATATGTATTCCAGGTAAAGCCACAGAGTTATTCAAAGCTCATGGAAATCGTCAATGAAGCTGAAAAGCTTGATTATGTCGTTTCAGCCTGGCTGGATAAGGCAAACCAGCCTCATGAGAGCTCCTCTAACGCTAACAGAAAGGCTGACAGGTAATGAACGAATATCTGATTTTCTGCAATTTTGAGAAGAACAGTCTTGAAATGACCCTTAAGGGATACCTTGAGGAAGGATATCAGACCGTGCTTGATACGAAGAAGTACTGCGCTATCAGCAGGGAAGAGGAACCTGCTGATGAAAAGACGCTCAAGGCTCTGCTTAAGATCGTTTGCAGGGAACTTGAGAAGCATTCTGGCGGAAAGGCTGTCTGCTATGATGCGAGTCCGATAATCAATAAGCACATAGCCAGACTGACGGAAAACGAAATGAAGAGTCTGAAGTTTCATGATCCGTTTCTTGACGACGTAAAGGTCATGGTAAGCAGGATCATTCTGGAAAGGAATAAGGAGAGGGGATGACAATCCCCTTGGTTTTGCGATGAAATACGAGAATTACGTTTTTGATCTGTACGGTACACTGATAGACATCCGGACTGATGAAGATCAGGATGAACTATGGCAGAAGTCTGCGATCTGGCTTGAAAAGAAGGGTGTTAACATAGAACCCGATGTCATGAGAATTCAGTATCATGAGATCATCGAGAGGAAGAGAGCCGGCAGAAGGGATGTCAGATATCCGGAAGTAAGCGTCCTGAAAGTATTTGATGAGATTTGCGCCGGAAAGCTCAGCGAAAGGGAACTGAAAGAATATGCCTGGTATTTCCGTCAGGAGTCAACACTGAAGCTGCAGCTTTATGACGGCATCATTGAACTGCTTGAATACATCAGAAACAACGGTGCTAAGACCATACTGCTTTCAAACGCTCAAGCCTGCTTTACGATGCCGGAACTGAAGAAACTGGATCTGCTGAAATATCTTGATCATGTCTTTATCAGCTCAGACTACGGTGTATGCAAGCCCGATGAAGCTTTCTGGAAGATAATGATCGACAGGACGAAAATAGATCCTCATAAGACTGTGATGATCGGCAATGATTATTTCAGTGACATCAGCGGTGCCAGGGCCTTTGGAGTGAAGGGAATATACATTCACCAGGATATTTCTCCGCAGAATGAGCCGGAGTTCACCTGTGAAGCAAAAATAATGGATGGAAATGTAAGAAAAATAGCAGAATACTTGTAAATATCTATATGTTATTCTATAATGAAAACGATTTCATAAGGTTAAACAGGCGAATAATATGAGAAAAGCAGGAATATTGATGCCGGTAGCTTCCTTGCCGTCTCCATACCTTGTCGGAGACTTCGGTGAGGCAGCTTACAGGTTTGCGGACATGATCAAAGAGGCCGGATTCTCCATCTGGCAGGTTTTGCCGTTGAATCCGCTGGGATATGGCAATTCACCTTATCAGTGCTATTCTTCAAAGGCTCTGGATGAGTGCTACATCTCTCTGGAAGCCCTTAAGAAGGAGGGACTGATTGCTGAACTGCCTCAGAAGGCTCCAATGGACAGGATCGATTATCAGAAGGCTAAGGCACTGAAGAGGATGTATCTCAGAGAGGCATACGGAAACTTCAAGGCCAACGCTTCCTACAGAAGATTCATCCAACAGGACTGGGTAAGAAAGTACAGCGTTTTCATTACGTTCAAGGAATACAATGATAACCGCTGCTGGACTGACTGGCCTGCTGAATACAAGGATTATCCGGCAAAGAAGAATGAAGAACTTACAAGAAGACATGAGGACGAGATCTCCTTCCACATGTTTGTTCAGTATAAGCTGTATCAGCAGTTCCACGAACTGAAGAGCTATCTGAAGAAACTCAGAATAGAGATCATGGGGGACATGCCGTTTTACGTCGGCATCGACTCTGATGACGTCTATTACAACCGTGAGTACTTCCTGTTATATGATGACGGCAGACCTGAATGGATTGCCGGTGTACCGCCTGATTATTTCTCAGAAACGGGTCAGAGATGGGGAAATCCTCTCTATGACTGGGATCTGCTGAGAAAGAGAAACTATGATTTCTGGTTTGACCGCATTCATTACAGCGAAAATCTGTATGACATGTTACGAATCGACCATTTCAGAGCATTTGATACCTACTGGAAGATATCTGAAAAGGAGGAGACGGCCATTCACGGTGAGTGGATCGTCAATTCAGGCGATGATTTCTTTGCCAAGTATTTCAAAAAGTATCCTGGAAGCAGGATCGTTGCCGAAGATCTGGGTGACCTGCGCCCGGAAGTTCTTGAACTGCGTGACAAGTATCATCTCATGGGCATGAGAGTCGTGGAATTCAACTTCTATGAGGAAAGCAACGAACATGAGATAGCTTACGTCGGAACACACGACAATGAGTCCCTGCGCAACTGGTATCGCGATCTGACAAGGGTTGAAAGGAAGCAGGTCAGGGAATTCATAGGCAGAAGGTATCCTGAAATGAAGGTGCTTGACGGCATCATTCAGTATACTCTGGACATGAAGAGTGCATATGCGATCTTATCAATAACCGAGATACTTCTGGCTGACCGCCGTATCAATCTTCCGGGAACCATCGGTTCTCCGAACTGGGAATACAAGGTCAGAGATTTCAGAGGTCTATCCCGCAGACTTAAGTTGATCAGTAAGATGATCAGGAAGGCAAGAAGAAAGTGAATCATGTAGGAATCAAGGATGTGGCCAGACTGTCCGGTGTTTCCGAAAGCACGGTATCAAAGGTTCTCAAGAACTATCCCAACATTTCGGAAAAGACCAGAGAGAAGGTCATGCAGGTCGTAAAGGAAACAGGCTACATGCCGAATGCCGTAGCCAGCAACCTTTCCTCCAAGGCAAAGAACAGAATAGCTCTGTACGTTTACATCAACGACAAGTTTCAGCAGATCGACGAGATAAACATGCTCTATCTGCTGGGTGCTTTCAATGTGGCCAAGAAACTTAATCTGGAGCTTATCACTGTCTTCCACGACGCAATAGAAAATCTGAGTCAGGAAGAATACGCAACTTATTTCCTGTCACGCTCAGTTGACGTGATCGTGGTATTCGGCCTCAACAGGGATGATGACAAGATGATCAGTCTTCTCGATGACAAGAGATTCAAGTTCGTTGTCATTGACGCACCTCTGGATAGCGACAATGTGGCAAGTCTGTACATTGACCATGCCGAGGGACAGTATGACGTTGCCAGTCAGATCGTCAGGGAAAATGACAGAGTCCTGTATCTGTCAGGCAAGGAAAACGGATACGTAACCGACATGCGTTTAAAGGGCATAAAGAAACTTGCTGAAGAAAGGCACTGCAGTCTGACGATAAGAAACGGAGAGTTCTCGGAGAACAGGGCATACGAGATTGCCAGGGAAGAGGCTGAAGAATATGACGACATCGTCTGTGCCTCAGACCTGATGGCAATAGGTGTCAGAAAGGCTCTTGGATCTGACAGCAGGGTAAGGGTATCTGGATTTGACGGCATCAGGCTCATGGGGTATGTGGCCGATGACGTAATAACCTGTCGTCAGGATTTCTATTCAATAGGCAAGCATGCTCTTTATGAGGCTGTTGAACTGAAGAAGGGCAAGGAGCCTGAACACATCGCGGTACCTTATGAAATAACGAAAATAGAGCATGAAGGTTGATTGAGTAAAAATTTTAGGAAATCGTTTTCACTTTTCTATTGCAAACGCTTTCACCAAGTGTTAGTATTTAAGTATGGTATAAACTTTTTTCACAAAAAAGAGGAGGAAATATGAAAAAGTTATTAACAGTTATGTTATGCCTGGCAATGCTGTTATCAATGGCAGCATGCGGCGGCGGAAAGCAGGGTGGAGATACCCCGAGCGGCGGAAATACCCTCGATGGTACATACGATCTGACAATTTGGGTATCTGAATCCGATGGTGTTAAGGAATTAACACAGAAGCAGGTTGAAGCATTCATGAGTGCTAATCCTGGCATCAAGATCAATGCTACAATCGAAGGTGTTACAGAAGCTGACTCAGCAACTCTGATGATCACAGACGTTGAATCAGGTGCTGATATCTACTGTTTCGCACAGGACCAGCTGGCCAGATTAGTTATGGCCAACGCACTGAACGCATTAGGCACACAGGCCAGCGCTACAGTTAAGGAACTGAACGATGAAATTTCAGTTGGTGCTGCTACAGTTAACGGACAGCTGTACTGCTACCCAATGACAAGTGACAATGGTTACTACATGTACTATGACAAGAGCGTAGTAAAGGAAGAACATCTTGATTCATTAGAAGACATCATCGCAGACTGCGAAGCTGCCAACAAGTTATTCTCAATGGAATTAGAGACAAGCGCATGGTACAATGCTTCATTCTTCTTCGCTACAGGCTGTAAGTCAGAATGGACAACAGACAGCAACGCTAACTTCACTGGCGTTAACGATACATTCGATTCACCAGAAGGCGTCATCGCTCTGAAGGGCATGCAGAAGTTATTAAAGTCTCCTGCATACAACAGTTCATCAGGAGCTTCTGACTTCGGTAAGGGTTCTGCAGTAGTAGTATCTGGTCCATGGGCATCAGCTGATGTTCAGGCTATCTTAGGCGCTAATTACGGTGCTACAGATTTACCATCATTCACAGTTGACGGCAAGTCATACCACATGGGCTCATTCTCAGGCAATAAGTTAATGGGTGTTAAGCCTCAGACAGATGCCAAGAAGGGTGCCGTATGCCAGCAGTTAGCATTATTCCTGACAAATGAAGAATGCCAGTTACAGAGATTCGAATTAAAGGGCTGGGGTCCATCAAACAAGAAGGCTCAGGAAAACGAAGCTGTTAAGAACGACGTAGCTCTGAAAGCTTTAGCTGCTCAGAACGAATACGCAGTTCCACAGGGCCAGATCCATGGTTCATGGTGGGGCATCGCTACCAACTATGCTGCAGCTGCCAAGACAGCTACAACAGATGCTGAATTAGAGGAAGCTCTGCATGCTTACAAGGCTGCCATCGATGGTTTATTCTCATTAGAAGGATACATCTTCGTTGGTGCTTGGAACGGCTGGGATAACGCTGATACAGGCATGAGCATGGAAAAGAACAACGAATCATACACAATCACTGTTGACGTTCCACAGTCAGATTACATGGGCGGCCGTATCGTTGCTGCTGGTAACTGGGACACAGATAAGGGCTGTCAGCAGGTTACTGAAGGTGCTGATCTGATTCAGCCATATGATGAAGCTTCAAATGCTGACAACAACATCATCTTCCTGAATCCAGGCAAGTACACAGTTACATACAATGCTTCAAGTGGCGACATCACAATCGTTGCACAGTAATCAACAATAATAATTCATATTGATTGAAACAGGTAGGTTGGGTGTATTCTCAACCTACCTGTCTATTTAACTTAAGGGAGAAAATAAGTATGAGTGAATTGAAAGGACAGAAGATTGACCTTTCTCAGGATCTTAGTGACCTGGAATATCTCAAACTGACCAAGCTGCAGGGAATCGTGTATGATGTCATACACTTCTTCAAGGCTGTTCCTGCCGGAATCGGCAAGTTCTTTGTCGGAATAGTTAATCTGATCAAGAACTTCTTCGGTAAGATCGCCGGTGAGTTCAAGGATATCTTCGTTACCTTCAAGGAAGGTGACTTCAAGACCAGACTGTCATTCCTGATCATGGGATTTGGCTCAATAACCCGTGGACAGATCTTAAGGGGAATTCTTTTCCTTGTATTTGAGATCGTGTTCATAGTTTACATGGCTGTTGCCGGCTTCTACTGGCTGGGTAAATTCAGAACTCTTGGCGATGCCGGAGGAACAATGGAATATGATCCGATTCTGGATACCTACGTAAGAGTAGCCGGTGATGATTCCTTCAAGATCCTGTTATATGGACTGCTTACCATAATATTCATCATCAGTTTCATATACACATGGCGTCTTAACGTCAAGCAGAACAAGATTGCTCAGGACATTCTGAAAACCGGCAAGAAGCTCAAGAGCGGTAAGGAAGACCTGCAGTCACTGGTTGACGATGAATTCCATAAGACTCTGCTGGCACTGCCTCTGACAGGTATTGCCGTATTTACCGTATTCCCGATCATATTCATGATCTTCGTTGCCTTCACCAACTATGATGGTGCACACGATGGATATGCCAATCTGTTTACCTGGGTTGGAATGAACAACTTCAATGAACTGTTCAGCATCAACACCGGTACCGATAATCTGTCAGTAGCCTTTGGTGAGATCCTGTCATGGACACTCATGTGGGCATTCTTTGCCACATTCACCAACTACTTCCTGGGCATGTTCGTTGCCATCATGATCAACAAGAAGGGCATCAAGCTGAAGAAGATGTGGAGAGGCATCCTCGTACTGACAAGTGCCGTTCCGCAGTTCGTTTCACTGCTGTACATTTCCAAAATGTTCGCAACAAACGGTTTATTGAACGGAATGCTGCTGAACTGGGGAATCTTCGATAACATCTCTCAGTACATCCGCTTCTGGGAAGAAAAGAATCTGGCCAGGATCATGGTAATCATCATCAATATCTGGATCGGTATCCCATATCTGATGCTGATCGCTACAGGTATCCTGATGAATATTCCGGCAGACTTATATGAATCAGCAGCCATTGACGGTGCAAATACGTTCCAGCAGTACACCAAGATCACCTTGCCGTACATGCTGTTCGTAACCGGACCATATCTGCTGACAAGCTTCATTGGTAATATCAATAACTTTAACGTAATATTCCTGCTGACCGGTGGCGGACCGAAGAATCCGGCTCTGCTCACAAGTGCCGGTGCAGCGGGTGATACCGACTTGCTGATCACCTGGCTGTTCAACATCACGACCGGTGCCGAGAGCAAGTATTACATGGCATCTGTCATTGGTATCATGATCTTCGTTGTAGTATCAACATTATCACTGATCTCATATAACCTGATGCCTTCAACAAGAAATGAGGAGGACTTCTCATAATGTCAGAAAAGAAACACATGGGCATGAAAGCCAAGACCAGGCTTTCCAACACGATCATTTACGTTATACTGACAATCATGTCAATCGTATGGTTATTCCCGTTCTTCTGCATCGTCTGCGAATCCTTCCGTGTTGAATCAACATATCAGGTAGGATACGTAATTCCGAAGCAGTGGGGATTGGATAACTACATTAACCTGTTCACTAAGACGGACTTCCCGATCTGGTTCAAGAACACATTTATCATTGCACTGTTCGTTGCCGTATTACAGACGATCATCGTACTGTGCATGAGCTACACATTATCACGTCTGCGTTTCAAGATGCGTAAGGGTCTGATGAACGTCATGCTGATCCTGGGCATGTTCCCTGGATTCCTGTCAATGATCGTTCTTTACAAGGTCCTCAACGGCATGGGACTGACAGGACCTAACTCAATTCCGGGTCTTATCCTTGTCTATGTTGGCGGCAGTGGCATGGGATACTATGTATCAAAGGGTTACTTTGACACCATTCCAAGATCACTTGACGAAGCTGCCAGAGTTGATGGCGCAACAAGACTGCAGGTATTGACAAAGGTAATGCTTCCGTTATGTAAGCCTATCGTAATCTATACGATACTGACGGCATTCATGGGTCCTTGGGGAGACTTCATGTTCGCCAAGTACATTGCTCACGCATCAAGCGTCGGCATGACCGTAGCAGTAGGCTTGCAGAGCATGATCGGTACACCTTCATCACTGGCTGCCAACTACACGATGTTCTGTGCTGGCGGCGTTGTCGTAGCCGTACCAATCACGATTCTGTTCATGAGCTTGCAGAAGTATTATGTTGAAGGTGTTACAGGAGGAGCCGTTAAGGGTTAGGAGACTATTATGGCAAGAGTAAAATTAACTAATGTAAAAAAGATTTATGATAAAAATGTAGTGGCAGTACATGACTTCAATCTTGATATTGCCGACAAGGAATTTGTAGTATTCGTAGGACCTTCAGGCTGTGGTAAGTCAACGACCCTTCGTATGATCGCCGGCCTGGAAGATATCTCTGAAGGTACTGTGGAAATTGACGGTGTCGTTGTCAACGACTTACAGCCTAAGGACCGTAACATAGCAATGGTTTTCCAGAACTATGCTCTGTATCCGCATCTGTCAGTATTTGAAAACATGGCATTCCCGTTGAGACTGCAGAAGATGCCTCAGGAAGAGATCTACAAGAGAGTTACCGAGGCTGCTGAAGTACTGGGCATTACCGAATATCTGAACCGTAAGCCAAGAGCCCTGTCAGGTGGCCAGAGACAGAGAGTTGCCATCGGACGTGCCATGGTAAGAGATTCAAAGGTGTTCTTAATGGACGAGCCGTTAAGCAACCTGGACGCCAAACTGCGTAACCAGATGCGTGCTGAGATCATCTTATTACGTAAGAAGATCGACACGACATTCGTCTACGTAACCCATGACCAGACTGAAGCCATGACACTTGGTGACAGGATCGTCATCATGAAGGACGGCTACATCCAGCAGGTAGGTACACCAGATGAAGTATTTGACATGCCAGCCAATCTGTTCGTAGCCGAATTCATCGGCGCTCCGAAGATGAATACGTTCAGCACCAGACTCGTTAAGGAAAACGGTGAGTACTATGTTGAACCTTTCGGTTCAAAGATCAAGGTTACCGGCTTAAAGGGTAAGGAACTGGCAGAAAAGAAGATTGAAACCAGAGACATCATCCTTGGTGTCAGACCTGAGCACATCGTTCTGGCTGACAAGAAGGGTGAGGATTCAATCGCATGCACGATTCAGGTCAATGAAATGATGGGCTCTGAACTGCATCTGCACGTACTGACAGAAGACGGCACACCGATCATCGTCCGCGTTCCAACGGTCAACCTGACACACGAACAGCGTGAACAGATGGTCAACGGACACAAGATCTTCATTACATTCGAAGGAAAGGTAATGCATTTCTTTGATCCGGAGACAACCGAAAATCTTCTTTAATTGAATCTGTAATTCTAAGGAAAGCGCAAAATGTCGTAAGGTGTTTTGCGCTTATTTGCATGAGGACACTATTATGAAAAAGATACTGTTAACATGGATGGTATTGCTGATGTTGTTACCATTATCGGCCTGCGGCAAGAAGCAGGAAAAAATAGAAATAGTAGATGACAACTACCGTAACGTATATGAGATATTCGTTGCCTCGTTCAATGATTCTGATGGCGATAGGGTAGGAGATCTCAACGGCGTAACCAAGAAGCTTGATTATCTGCAGGAAATGGGATATACAGGCATCTGGATGATGCCGATCCACCGTTCTCCGTCATATCACAAGTACGATGTCATTGACTATTACTCAATTGACCCGGCTTACGGTACCCTGGAAGACTTTGAAAAGCTGACCGAGGAAGCGCATAAGAGGGACATCAACATCATCATTGACCTGGTAGTAAACCATACTTCCCATCTTAACCCATGGTTCATTCAGGCCGAGGATGCCTATGCAAAGGGGACCTTTTCACCGTATCTGAACTGGTACAACTTCTCTCATGAACCGCAGTACGGCTACGCTGAGAAGGATGGCATCTATTATGAAGCCAGGTTCGTTGATTCAATGCCTGACCTTAATCTTGATGCCAAGGAAGTACGTGATGAGATCATTAACATCATGAAGTTCTGGGTCGATAAGGGCGTTGACGGTTTCCGTCTGGATGCCGTAACCAGCTACTACACCAACGACATTCAGAAGAACGTTGAGTTCATGACCTGGCTGAGCAAGGCTGCCAAGGCTATTAAGCCTGACTGCTACATAGTCGGCGAAGCCTGGACAAGCGATGTAGAGATCAGACAGTACTACAAGACCGGAATAGATTCCTTCTTCCTGTTCTCATTATCTCAGGGAGAGGGCGTACTGGCACAGTGCGTAAAGGTGGACAAGCCTATCCCGCAGTACAAGAACGCTCTGAGAAATGCCGTCAACATTGCCGGAGACTACATCCCGGCCATCTTCCTTGACAACCACGATACCAACAGGATCACGGGTGCCATCGGAAGAACCAAGACAAATGAGACGAAGTTCGCTTATGGACTGGCAGGCATGCTCAACGGTACACTGTTTACCTACTATGGAACGGAGATAGGCATGGTTGGAAGCCGTAAGGATGAAAACAAGCGAATTGCCATGCTGTGGGATTCCAACAAGATGGATGAACTCTGCAAGAATCCGCCTGATACCACCCAGACTGAATACGCCTATCCTGGTGTCAAACAGCAGCAGAAGGACCAGAATTCCATCCTGAACTATCACAAGCAGGTTAACTACCTGAGAAACAAATACCCGGAAATTGCCAGAGGCACTGTAGCATTCAACAGCGATCTATCCAGCGGAACAGTCCTGGTATTTGAAAAGACATACGGGGAATCAACCGTATGCATTGTCATCAGCTTTGACAAAGAAGCCGACCAGACAGTTGAGGGAATTGAATACACCAACTGTGAATTTGTCAGTGCATCCGGAGGCAAGGCAGAACTGAAGAACGGAGCGCTGACCATTTCTCCGCAGACCATCGCCGTTCTTTCGGGTAAGGGTGAATGAAAAGAATAGTTTTATGCATGCTGATCATCTGTTTGCTGCATGCAGTAATAAGACAAAGATAGATCCGGCCGTACAGAGCTCAGAAACGCTCTATGTGCGCAAGGTAGAGCTGCCTGAGGATTTTATCATGGGAGCTGACATCAGCTCGGTAATCGCCCTGGAAAACGCCGGGGTGAAATTCTGCGGCTGGGATGGCAATGAGCAGGACCTTTTCAAGACTCTCGCAGAAAGCGGAGTCAATTACATCCGTGTAAGAGTATGGAATGATCCGTTTGATGAAGAAGGCAACGGCTTCGGTGGCGGCAATAATGACGTTGAAACGGCTGTACTGATTGCCCAGAGAGCGAAGAAGTACGGGCTGAAGCTCCTGGTTGACTTCCATTATTCCGATTTCTGGGCAGATCCTGGAAAGCAGATGGTACCAAGAGCATGGAAGGACATGGATGTCGATACTAAGGCCGAAGCCTTATATCAGTACACTAAGGATTCGCTCCAGAAGATCAGGAAGACCGGTGTTACTATAGGCATGGTACAGATCGGCAATGAAACCAATGCCAGATTATGCGGTGAGACCATCTGGTCCAACATTCTGAAACTGATGAAGGCCGGCAGCAAGGCTGTTCGCGAGGTTATTCCAAAGGCCAGGATCGCAGTTCACTTTGCCAATCCGGAAAGCGGCGCTTATGAGACATACGCATCCAAACTGAAGTATTACGATCTGGATTATGACGTATTCGCTTCATCATACTATCCTTACTGGCACGGTACACTTGATGCTCTGAAGCATGAACTGGACAACATTACCGACAAGTATGAAAAGGAAGTAATGGTTGTAGAGACTTCCTACGCCTACAGGCCTGATGATACCGACTTCTTCGGCAACACCATATCCGATGCCAGCGCAGTTACCAAGAACTATCCGTACACCGTTCAGGGCCAGGCAAACTCACTTGTTGACGTGATTGATACGGTTAGTCAGATGAAGAAGGGCATAGGTGTCTGTTATTGGGAACCTGCCTGGATAACCGTAGGCCACAACAGCTATGAGGAAAACAAGGTGTTATGGGAGAAGTACGGAGCCGGATGGGCAAGCAGTTATGCGGCTGTTTACGACAAGGCAGATGCCGGCAGATATCATGGCGGCAGTGCCGTAGACAATCAGGCACTGTTTGATGAAAACGGCCATCCGCTGGAATCACTGAAGACATTCGCCTTGGTAAGGACCGGAAACATCATTCCTCTCAAGGCGGTAGCCATAAAGGACGTAGCCATTAGCTGCGACCTCAATGAGGAGATCGTATTGCCTGAAACCGTAAGTGCCATCATGTCCGATAATTCTCATCAGCAGGTTCCTGTGAAGTGGGAAGAGTATGACAGCAAGATGATGCATGAAAACGGTGTAAAACAATATGTCATCCATGGTGAAGCAGAAGGCATGCAGGCAACATGTTATCTGTCCATGATCAAGTTCAACTTCCTTAAGAACTATTCATTTGAAGACGGTGAGTTAGGTAACTGGAAGGTAACGGATAACGGCAAGACGGAACAGGCCTACATTGAAAAGAAGGCAACTGACTCCCTGAGTGGGGAATATCATTTCCACTTCTGGAGCGCAGCGGCCAACAGTGTTAACTTTGATCTTGAACAGGATCTGGATGATCTGAAAGAAGGAACATACCGTTATCAGATCTCCATCATGGGAGGAGATGGCGGCAATACCAGCATCTATTCCTATGTTAAGATCAACGGGGAGATCGTCAAAACGGAACCGTCCAGGATCACCTCCTACAATGAGTGGAATACGGCCGTCATAAACGGCATAAGCGTCTCTTCAGGAGATAAGGTAACAGCAGGCATTCACGTTGAGTGTTCCGGTGCCGGAAGCGGTGCCTGGGGCAAGATAGACGATGCGCTGTTCAATTACGATGATTAGCAGTCTCAGGACTGCTTTTCTTGTGCAAATTGGTTAAAGCGGCAATGGCAACTGATTATAATGAATTCAGGAGGACTGATTATGAAACTGACTGAAGGAATGGCTTTTCCGAATTTTACCGTAAATACCAGCAGGGAAGACAATGTGGATCTCTACAGCCGCATTGACAGAAAGA
The DNA here is from genome assembly GCA_900319675.1 of uncultured Bacillota bacterium. Lineage (GTDB taxonomy): Bacteria > Bacillota_I > Bacilli_A > Erysipelotrichales > Erysipelotrichaceae > RUG521. The sequence continues at coordinate 562 of ONPK01000015.1, read as the reverse complement.
CAGTGTTCTGGGTTATCCGCTACATAGGATGTACCGTATGCCGCTATGACGTGCATGTGCTGGCTGAAAACTATGAAAGGATCAGGGAAAAGGGTTGCCAGCTGTTTGTGGTAATGCAGTCTGATACTGATCATGTCAGAAGGGAACTTAAGGATGCGAATATCCCGTTTGAGATAATCTGCGATAATGAGTTCAGGATCTACAATGAACTGGAGATCAACCCGGCGGCCAGTCCTGAAGAGCTAAGAGGAGAAAACGTTGAAGCTCTGAAGGAAAAGGGCGGCAAGGCCAGAGCCCTGGGCTTCTCACATGGTGACTATGAGGGCAATGAACTTCAGCTGCCGGCATTATTCATCGTCGATGAGAAGTGCAAAGTCCTGAAGGCTCATTACGGTACCAACATTCTGGATATGCCGAGTGTTGATGAACTGGTTGAAATGATATAAAGAAAAAAAGAGGATCGATCCTCTTTTTTAGTGGTTTTCAAATACTTCCTGTACGAAGCGGTTGGTTTCCTCTTCGGTATCAAATGTAGCGATGTACATGTAGTTGCCCATCGTAT
>ONPK01000034.1 GCA_900319675.1 uncultured Bacillota bacterium | reverse complement strand
TCTTCAAGCAATATGTATTCAAGACTTTGAAGGTAAGATAAAGCACTGGAATTCCAGTGCTTGTTTTATACTATGTAGTTACTGTCAGAAACCTTACGGTATGCCGAAGGCGTCATGCTGTACTTCTTACGGAAGGTACGGATGAAGTTTTCGGCATTTTCATATCCAACCTGATTGGCAATCTGAGCAACTGACAGTCTGGTTGACTTTAACAGGGAAACGGCGTGTTTCATGCGGCTGTCCGTTACCAGATTCATGAAGGTACTGTTTGTAACCTTCTTTATCAGCTTTGATGTATATTCGGGGGTGTAATTAAAATGCCGTGCAACATCATCCAGGGTAATTCTGTCGTGATTCTCCTGAATGAAGGTCATTATGTCATAAGCCAGACCGCTGTTACGCTGGTTCTGGGAAGGGGTCTCTATCGTTCCTTCGTAGTATCTGATCAGCTTGGCAAAGAATATGGCAAACTGTGAATACAGAATTGCGTCATATTCCTGATATCGGTTAATGCTTTCCAGCATCATCTGAATTATCAGGTCCTTGAGTTCCTGATCATTACCGGTGTGGAACATCAGATAATTGTTGTCACTTGAAAAGTGAATGTTCTTAAGGAAGAAATCTGCCAGTGCGTTCTGTTTGTAGTAAGTAGGGTTCTTAAAAACATTTTCAATGACTTCAGAACTGAGGATCATTACGATGACAATGCTTCTGTCCTGAACCGAAATCGTATGAGAAGTGCCTGGAGGAACTATGCAGAAGTCTCCCATTCTTAATACACGGCTCTGACCGGCTATCTCGTGATGGCAGATCCCCTCAAATACGTAGAAGGCTTCAAAATAGGTGTGGAAATGCCTGAACGCAGGAGTATAACAGTTATGTTTCTGAAGGATGATACCGATGTCTGTATTGTTGAAGAAGTACTCATCCTTCATTGAAGGAGGCATTGTTTCAACTATTTCAGGTACGATGAAGTGTTTTTCCAGAACATAATCCATGTCAAGAGAGTCAAGAAAATGGCGCAGAGATTCAGGGCTTTTATGTGCCTCCTGATACCTGCGATAGAACAGTTCACTTTCATTGAGCGTGTGCAGATCCTGCATTAATTCAATTTGATTCATTTTTTACTCCTGAATCTTAAAATAAGTCAATAATATATGCAAATTATAATAAATATAGCAATAAAAATCAATGTAAACGGATACTTTTGACAATTTTTAGTTTCTTTTTGGAATATTAGAATATCCTTGTAAACAGGTTCTGAAAATGAACGAGGTAGATAATATGAAAGAATCCTTAAGAATAGAGAATGTTTCAAAGAGATTTGGCTCTACTATTGCTCTCGACAATGTCAGCATTGAGGCCAGAGACGGTGAAATACTTGGACTCATAGGCGAGAATGGCTCCGGCAAGTCAACTGTTACTTCCATATATGCGGGTATGCAGAAAGCTGACAGCGGAGAGATGTTCTTCTATGGGAAGAAGTGGAATCCTGCCAGCATGAATGATGCTCTGAAGCAGGGTGTTGGCATGATCGTACAGGAAAATGGCACTGTTCCGGGTATCAGTGTTGCCGAGAACATCTACCTTGGAGAGATCGGCGATTACCGTAGGGGACTGCTTGTTGACAGAAAGTCGCTTGTAGCCGATGCCCAGAAATGTCTGGATGACATCGGTGCAGATCATATCAGAGCAGAAATGATCTGCGGGGTTCTGGACTTCCAGGACCGCAAGCTGGTAGAGATAGCCAAGGTGATGGCCAATGATCCAAAGATCCTGGTAGTCGATGAAACAACGACGGCCCTTTCGCAGAAGGGGCGTGACATAATCTACTCCATCATGAACAGAATGAAGAATGAGGGTAAGACAGTCATCTTCATCTCTCATGACCTGGATGAGATCATGAATGTCTGCGACAGACTGACTGTACTGAGAGATGGTAAGATCATCCGTACCTTTGAAAAGAATGAATTCGAAGAAAATGCCATCAAGACATCCATGATTGGCCGAGAACTGCAGGGTAACTATTACCGTGATGACTATGAAAGCGATGTAAACGGTGAAGTAGTACTTAAGGCTGAGCACTTGTGTCTCGGCAATCAGCTGTCAGACTTCTCATTTGAACTGCACAAGGGAGAGATCCTGGGGGTAGGAGGCTTATCACACTGTGGAATGCATACACTGGGAAAGGTGCTGTTTGGTGCACTTGATGCAGAAAGCGGAACCTTTACAGTCAATGGGGAGCCTGTCAGGTCGATAAGCGATGCAATGAAGAAGCAGGTAGGCTACGTTGCCAAGGACAGAGATACCGAATCATTGTCACTGGACGCCAGCATCAAGGATAACATAGCCATCGCCGGTCTTGATAAATTCGGAGTAAGAAACTTCCTTATCCTTCCATCAAGAGAAAACAAGTATGTAAATAAGCAAGTCGAAGCACTTAGCATAAAGTGCAGCGGGGCAAACCAGTATGTGTCAGCACTGTCCGGCGGTAACAAGCAGAAAGTTGCCTTCGGTAAATGGCTGGCCAGAGAAAGTGAGTTACTGATACTTGACTGTCCTACCAGAGGAGTTGATATCGGTGTGAAGCAGGCCATGTATCAGCTGATGTATGAGATGCGCCAGGCAGGCAAATCCATAGTTCTCATTTCAGAAGAGATGGCAGAACTGATAGGCATGAGCGACAGACTGCTGGTCATGAAAGACGGCAGACTGGCCAAGGAACTGAAGAGATCCAGAGAACTGTCAGAAGCGGACGTAATACAGTACATGATATAGGAGCGAATTATGGATAACGAGAAGATCATAAGAAGAGAAAAAATAAAGAACATCATTTTCCAGGTCGCGCCTGTCGTAGGACTGATAATCATGTTTGCCTTATTCATGATACTGGCTGTGATCAAGGACATAAACATTCCTTACAGCATGAAGAACATTCTGAATCAGTCAGTAATAGTCGTAGTTGTCGCAACTGGAGCAATATTCATTTACACGCTGGGTTCATTCGACATCTCGCTGGGAGCTAACATGTGCGTCAGTGCTCTTATCGGGGCAATGGCCTATAACCGTACGAACAGCCTGCTGGCGATGCTGGCATTTTGCCTGGGGACGGCAGTACTGATCTCGTCAGTCTGCTCAATTCTGGCATCTGTATTCAATCTGCCGGTTTTCGTAACGACCATTGCGATGCTGTCAATGCTGAATGCCGGCGTTCTCATGCTGATAGGTGCAAACGGTACTGGCGATATCGTTCAGGTCCCCGCAGCTGCAGTCAGTGCGATAAACACGACCTGGTTCAAGCTGCTTGTCCTGGTAGCCTATCTGGCTATAAGTATCTTTGTCTTCAATTTCCTGAAACTTGGAAGACAGGAGAAATTCGTTGGCGGTAATCCTGAGTGCGCACGTCTGACCGGCTTGAACAACAGCCGCCTGGCCATTCTGGGATTCATCATGGCCGGAATAGGAGTAGGACTCGGGGCATTCCTTACCATAACCTATGCACCGACGCTGTCACGCAACACGGCATCAAGCGTGGGCATGGACGTAATCATATCAATCGTATTTGGCGGCATGCCGGTATCCGGCGGTTCCCGCAGCAAGATCTACTCAGCGGTAGTGGGCGCTCTGTCCATGACACTGTTAAGTCAGATAATGCTTATGCTTAATCTCAATTCAGGCATAAGCCAGATGGTAAAGGCTATTATATTCATTCTCGTCGTTTACATTTCAATGAGCGACAACAGAAAGAATATTCTACCAAGATAGAAACTAAGTGAAGGAGGAAAATATGAAATCTATGAAGAAGGTCTTAGTTTTAATGCTTTCATTGTTACTGGTAGTCGGCATGTTCGGCTGTTCAAAGGACAATGACGGTTCAGGCAAGAGCACAGACGGTATTGATGACAGTACCAATGTCAAGATCGGTGTATTGGTTGCTGACGCAACAGGCGCAGAGGCATTAGCTTTCCGCTCCTATTATGAAAACTACATTCAGAAGCAGTACAACGTAACATTCATGTATTCAGATGAACTGGCAGATGCAGCAGCTGAAGCAAGCGCAATTGATAACTTCATCGCCAACAACTGCAAGGCCATCATTTCATTCGCTTCTGCAGACAGACCTGCACAGATCAGAAAGTGTGCTGAGAACAAGGTTTACTACGCAGTCGCTACAGGAACCTTATCAGATGAAGAATACAAGGAATTCAAGGATAACGAATACTATGTCGGTGCCATCGGACCTGACCTGTATACAGAATATCTGGCTGGCTACAACATGGCCAAGTACTACCTTGATCAGGGTAAGACAAAGTTTGCCGTATTCGGCGGTGCAACACCTTACTATGTAGACATGCATATTTACAGAACAGCTGGTATCCTGGTAGCCTTATGCGAAGCCGGCGGCGGCAACTACAATGGAGCAAGCGACATGGGTTCAATGATCGGAACCATCTATGGAATGAACTGTCAGCTGACACCGGCAGTCATCGGTTCAGTTGAACTGGTCAGCTACATCGGCGGTTATGACTTTGACGATGCATGGTTCGGCAAGCTTGCTGAAGCAGCCAACAATCCAAGTGTTGAAGTACTGCTGGCAGTAGGCAGCGGTCTGGATACATTCGCAGCTTTCAAGAAGCCAAATCAGTTCTTAGGAACAGTAGATGCATATACAGCTGATGCCGTAAAGGCCATGGAAGCCGGTACACTCAACTACCTGGCTGGCAAGTTCTCTGCCTCAATCGGTCCGATCTTCATGGCAACACTGTCAGCAGTACAGGGCAAGCCAATCAGAACAGCCAACGGTGAGGCATTAGCCTTAAGCCAGGGCTACTGGGTAGCTACAAGTGCTGACGAAGCCAAGAACTTCTACGCTGTTGACTCTTCAACAACAGATCCGGCTTACACCAGAGCAATGCTCGACACACTGTTTGGTGCATCATATGACGATTTCGCCAAGTTCGTTGGTGCATTCAGCTTTGAGGAAATTCAGAATCTTAAGAAATAAACAAATCACTTATCAGAATTAATAAGAGGTAAATACTATGACTAAAGGAAAGAGACTGGCAGGTACAATCATCATCCCTGTGCTGGTACTGATCATTACAAACGTCATCTGCATGAGCAGAGGAGTGACCATGTTTGAGAATAGTCTCAACTGGCTGACGTTTGCCCGTGCCGTTGCCAACGTATCATTAGTGACATTTGCACTGTCGATAAACCTTAATTCAGGCAGATTCGATTTCTCAGTGGGTTCAATAGCACTGTTATCATCAGTGTTCAGCGCCACACTGGCTGTCAATCATGAATTAAGCCCTGTTGTAATGCTGGCTCTTTCCTTACTCTTTGGAATGCTGCTGGGACTGGCAAGCGGTCTTGTATATGTGACCGTAAAGCTGCCTCCGATGATCGTTTCCCTGGCAGTAGCTCTGTTCTATGAAGGAATGGCCTATCACTTTACCAAGGGACATGGCGTATCATTCATCAATAACCGTGAATTACTGGACTTTGCTTCCATTCCAAACTATCTGATCATAATTGCAGTGGCGCTGATATTCATGATAATCGTATTTGATCATACGACATTCGGATATGAATACAAGGCTCTGCAGTCAGGACAGAAGGTATCTGTCAATATCGGCATCAATGAAAAGAAGAACGCTGTAATCTGCTATGCCATTGCCGGTTTATTAATGGGTGCTCAGGGATTCGTTTCCTCTACCACCACCGGCAGCATCCAGATGGCACTGAACTTCGGTTCAATTGGCCCGATGTTCATGGCCTTCCTGCCAATGTTCATCGGCGGTTACATTGGACGCTTCTCAAATGACAAGCTCGGTTATCTCTTAGGTGCCGTTTCTACGTCGCTGATATCACTGCTTTATGTCCGTCTGGACGTAAACAGTTCCGTTCAACAGGTAGTTTCAGCATTGCTCTTAGTGGGCTTCCTGATCTTCCTTAATAACGAAAACAGAATCAAGAACTTATTCAGAAAACATTAACATTGAAAGAAAATAGAAATGAGGTCAGCATGATCAACTATAAGGAAAAACCGTTTTATCTTGACGATGAAGACATCGAATGGGTAGAAAAGACCTGGAAAAGCATGACAAAGGAAGAGAAGATCGGTCAGCTGTTTTTCCCGATCGGCTACTCCAGTGACCCAAACTATTTAAAATACAGCATTCTTAACAAGAATCCCGGCGGCTTGCTGTTCAGAACCGGCGGGAAAGAAGAAATGTTCAACACATATAACTTCCTGCAGAAGGAATCCAGGATTCCAATGCTGCTGGCTGCCAATCTGGAAAGCGGCGGGGACGGAATTGTGCAGGAGGGAACCTGCTTTGGCAAACAGATGCAGGTAGCTGCCACGGATGAATATGAACAGGCCTACCGTCTGGGCAAAGTCTGTGCAACGGAAGGAAAGGCAGTAGGCTGTAACTATGCCTTTGCGCCGGTAGTTGACATTGATCTCAACTATCATAACCCGATAACCAATGTCCGTACTTACGGCAATGACAAAGATAAGATTCTTGCCTTTGCCAGACAGTACATCAGGGCATGCGATGAAGAGGGCATGCTGACGTCACCAAAACATTTCCCTGGGGATGGCGTTGATGAACGCGACCAGCATATCCTGACAGCAGTCAATTCTCTGTCCAGAGAAGAATGGGATGACAGTTACGGATACATTTACCGTAATCTCATTGCCGATGGAGTAAGGTCGATCATGGTCGGTCATATTGCATTACCAGCATATCAGAGTGAGACAGAAAAGTATCTTCCGGCTACTCTGTCCAGAGACATTCTTACAGGTCTGTTACGTAACAGGCTTGGATTCAACGGTCTGATCATCTCAGATGCAACGCCAATGGTAGGCTTCTGCTGTGCCATGGAAAGAGAGAAGGCAGTATATACGGCCATAATGTCAGGCATAGACATGTTCCTGTTCAACAAGGACTATGATGAGGACTATGCGTTCATGATGAAGGCTTATGAAAACGGTGACCTTACTGAAGAAAGACTGGAAGAGGCCGTAAAGCGCATTCTGGCAACCAAGGCCAGCATGAAACTTCACAAAGGCGATAATCAGCAGCCGCGTGAAGGCCTTGAAACCGTCGGTTCCTTACAGCATCAGAAGTGGGCTGAGGAATGTGCTGACAAGGCCGTGACACTGGTAAAGGATAATCAGCATCTTCTGCCAATATCCAATGAAAAGTACAAGAGAGTACTGTATCAGATGATAGGAGACTGTGATTCCAATGCGAGAGTTGAAAATACATTCGTAACGGAAATGAAGAAATACGGATATGAGATGATTCCGTATGAAAGAGAAGTGTTTGACTTTAATAAGCCGCTGCCGTTTGACAGCGTGACGCAGTTCAGGGAAAAGTACGATCTTGTCGTCTACATCGGCAACATTGAGAATGCATCCAACAGAACGACCAACAGGATCAACTGGTATGCGCTGTTTGGATTAGGTAATAACATTCCATGGTTTGTCAAGGAAGTACCGACCATGTTCATATCTCTGCAGAATCCATATCATCTTCTGGATGTGCCAATGGTTTCCACATACGTTAACTGTTATTCCAATCATGACGCAATGATAAAGACAGTTGTCAGAAAGATAAACGGAAACGGTGCATTTACCGGAAAGAACCCTGTAGATCCGTTCTGCGGAAGAGAAGAGCTGAAGAGACTATGATCAGGGGCTTGATATTTGACCTTGACGGGGTCATAGTTGATACGGCTAAGTACCATTTTCTGGCTTGGAAGAAGTTATGCGATCAGCTGGGATTCAAGTTTGACATAAATGACAATGAACTTCTTAAGGGGGTATCAAGAGTCAGATCTTTTGAAATCATCCTTGATATCAACGGACAGAAAATGTCCGAAGAAAAGATACAGAAATACTGTACAATTAAGAATGAAATATACCTTGAATACATAAACAGACTGACGGAAGACGAACTACTGCCTGGCGTGAAGGATTTCATGACAAAGGCCAGAGATAAGGGCTACAAGACGGCCCTTGGCTCTGCAAGCAAGAACTCTCTTCTGATTCTGGAAAGGCTGCACATGCGTGAGATGTTTGATGCCATCATTGACGGTAATAAGGTCTCAAATGCCAAGCCTGACCCTGAGGTTTTCGTGAAAGCCGCGCAGGAACTGGGCTTGCAGAACAGTGAATGCATCGTCTTTGAAGATTCCGTAGCGGGCATAGTCGCGGCTCATAACGGCGGAATGAAAGCCATAGGTGTGGGAAACGCAGAAGTACAGTCTTACTGTGATTATTTCATAAAGGGTTTCAGTAACATTGATGAATGTGTACTGATAAAGAAAGCTGAGGGAGAGTAGAGATGCCTGTAAATGAAAGATTTCTTGAAAAGGCAGAAAAACTGAAAAGGGAACTGCTGCACCGGAGTGTTACCGCAGAATCTGACGGCAGGGAACTGAACAGCGGCGATGAAGTCATCTTTGACTTTGGTAATCACTATGTTGGCTATGTTTCCTGTGAACTGATTCCCAGCGGGCATCATCAGGATGCACCATTATATCTTCAGTTTCAGTTTGCTGAGATAAGAGAGGAACTGGACAGTGACTACAGTGACTATAATGGCTGGATCTCCAAAAGCTGGATTCAGGATGAAAGGGTACATGTGGATATCCTGCCAACAGTTCTGCATCTGGAAAGAAGATATGCTTTCAGATATGTAAAAATCAGAGTACTGGCAGCTTCAGATAACTATTCAGTCAGAATTCCAAGGATGACTGCAGACACCGTTTCAAGCGCTGATTATGGTAATGTAACCTATCCTGCGCTGTCAGAAACAGACAGACGAATTGACGAGATAGCCTTAAGAACTCTGCATTCATGCATGCAGGACGTCTTTGAGGACGGTCCGAAGAGAGACAGAAGGCTGTGGCTTGGTGACCTGCGTCTTGAGGCTCTTGCCAATTATGAGACCTTCCGCAATTATGATCTGGTAAGGAGATGTCTTTATCTGTTTGCCGGTTCTACTTTGGAACAGGGCAGACTTGCCAGCAATGTCTTTACTGCTCCTGAAGTTGAATGTGACTATCAGTCAATGTTTGACTATGCACTGTTCTTCATAAACGTTCTCTGGGACTATTATCAGGCGACCGGTGACAAGGAGACCTTGGAGGATCTTGAATCCGTATGTCTTAGGCAGCATGAACTTCTTAAAGAGTGTTTTGGCAGTGACGGTCTCTTGGACATGGAAAAGGCCGGAATGGTCTTTGTGGACTGGAATTTCGAACTTGACAAGCAGGCAGCAGGGCAGGCAATCTACATCTATGCCCTCAATGATCTCATCAGAATAGAAAAAGCCCTGAACAGATCAGTATCTGAACTTAAAGGGGAACTGGCTGACAGGAAACAGGCAGCCCTGAAGCTGTTTGACAGGGAAAGCGGACTGTTTGTCAGCGGTGAGAAGAAGCAGATTTCCGTCGCTTCACAGGTATGGATGATCCTCGCTGAGGTGCTGCCGGTTGAGGAAGGCCGGGATGTCATAAGGAAAATCAATGAACACCCTGAAGCCGTAAAGCTAAACAGCCCTTATGCCTATCATCACCTTGTTCAGGCAATGATTAACGTCGGCTTGAAAGATGAGGCACATGATCTGATACAGGAATACTGGGGTGGGATGGCTGCCAGAGGTTCCAATACCTTCTGGGAGATCTATAATCCGGAGAATCCTGAGGAATCACCATATGGTGGCCTGGTAGTACACAGCTTCTGCCACGCCTGGAGCTGCACACCGGCATATTTTTACAGAAAATACTTCAATGAGTAAAAAAAGGACGAGTTGATCTTCGTCCTTTTATTATTCATTTCTGCGGTATTCTCTTGGCGTAGAACCGTATGTTCTTCTGAATAATCTGTAGAAGAAACTCAGATTTTCATAACCGATGTTTTCAGCGATGTCTTCTATGGTCAGATCGGTATTCTTCAGCAGGAAACAGGCCTGTTCAAGCCGGCGTGTTTCCAACAGCCTGCTGAAGGTGGAACCGGTCTGCTTTTTTATTATTCTGGAAAGTGTATAGACATCGGCATGATGCTGAGAGGCAAATTCAGTCAGGGATGCCGTTTTGTACATCGTATCGATGTAACGTAAGAGTTCCATGGTTACGCTCTGATCATAGGAACTGTCAGATATGACGATCTGGTCCGAGTGATTGATCATCGACATGAACAACAGTCCCATTGTTATCTGGTTCATGCTGCGCTTGTTTGGCTCATCTTCCAATAGGTTCCAGATCAGGTTTTCCAGCAGATTCTGTACCGGTATGATGTCATGGGCGTTGAAATACAGATAGTTTGACTCAGTATCACGGGAAGTCAGACAGCCGATGATGAAGTCATGATTGCTGAATGCAATGAAATCTACGAATTCAAGAGCGTTCACGACCGCATTGTGGTGAAAAACAAGCGTGAGGCGACCTATGAGCACTTGCGACAATATCCCAAAAAGATTCAACCCGGCATTTTCTATGGCGACAACATTACCATAGATAATAGTTATTGTTCTCGATCCAGGACACCTCAATATCGGTCCATCACACCCGAAAACGTGTTTTATGACGATTCGAAAGTGTGCTATTACAATGTCACCCTTGATCGCAAAACCAAGAATTGCAAAGTCAAGTTTGAACGAACCTTCCTAGACATACGTTATTTCGCCTGTGTATCACTTTGCGAGGAGTATTATGTCAAGCACAAGACCGTCACTTTCATCATTCCCCAAGGAATGACACAATTTGAGTTGATATCAAAGAATATCACTCAAAATATCCAGGCAAGCACCAAGAATGACGGCAAGTGTACAATCATCACCTACGAAATCTGTGATCAGAAGTCGGTCAAGGACGAAGAAAACATGCCCAAACTCTCGCAAGTTTATCCCATTGTGTTTGTCAAAGGGGCATTCAGTGACCTAAGGGATTTGTTTGGCTGGAGTAGGCAAATGGCCGACGTTGACACATCCATCCCTTCGATCAATGAGATTCTCAATGAGATACAGGCGGTGAGTACAACACCATTCGAGCAAATCAAGAACACTTATGCCTGGGTGCAGAAAAACATACGTTATGTTGCCTTTGAGGCTGGCGTGAGCAGTCACCAGCCCGACAAGCCGTCAGAAGTGATCCGCAAGCGGTATGGTGATTGTAAGGGCATGTCCCTATTGCTCAAGACCCTGCTCAAAGCACAAGGATTTGATGCGCGGCAGACCGATATCGGCACAAAACAGGTTCCTATTCTAGTGAGTGAATTGCCCGCACTGTGCTCGCTGAACCACTCAATATGCACTGTTGAATGGGAAGGTGTTACCTACTATCTAGACCCGACCTCTCACTATGTGCCTGTAGGCCACATTCCATCAAACATTCAGGGAA
>ONPK01000095.1 GCA_900319675.1 uncultured Bacillota bacterium | reverse complement strand
ATGAAGCCAACAGGATCTTTACCAAGATGATGATCATGGCACTTATTGTCGGTGGTCTGATAGCTGGCATCATGATTACCTTTGACGATCAGATCCTGAGTTTTCTGGGAGCAGGAAGAGACATCATACAGTATACGGAGGTATACGTTGCCATAACCTTCATGGCCTTGCCGTTCAAACTGGCACACATGTGCTTTGCCGCTTTCTACTCAGCCGCAGGCAAGCCTTCGATGGGACTTTTCAACAGCATTCTCTCAGGCGTTATCAATGTCATTACTGACTACATTACCATTGTCGTATTAGGCATGGGTGTAGCCGGTGCAGGCATAGCCACAAGTCTTGGCTTCATTGCCAACTTCATCGTCGGCATCATATTCTATTCGACCAGAAAGAACGACATTTACTTTGTCAGACCGGGCAAGGGCTTCATGAAGACCCTGTTTGAGTCATTCCACTATTCAATTTCTCAGGTTACCAACAGCCTGACCATGTCATTGACGTCATTTGTTGTTAACAGGACGATCCTGTTCTACCTCGGTTCAGACGGCATAGCCGCCAGAGCCATCGTCAATGACCTGAGACAGATAATGAATTCGGCTTTCTTAGGCTATACGACAACGGTCGGCCCGATAATTGCCTATAACTACGGGGCTAAGAGAAAGAACATTCTGAAGAAGGTACTCAACATCAATCTCAGGGTATGGTTCTTCGGCTGTACCGGGGTAATGTTAATGGGGCAGTTACTGAAGAGACCGCTGATCATGCTATTCATGAATCCGGAAACCTTTACCCAGTCATTCTATGATCTGACATACTATGGACTGACGGTTGAATTCTTCGCTCCGATATTTACGGCCGGATGCATCATGATAAACCGCATGTTCGTTGCCTTAAGAGCACAGAAGGTAGCTACGTTATTATCGGTATTAAGAAACTTCGTTTTCCGCATGAGCGTTACACTCATCTTACCGAGACTGTTCGGGGCAAATGCCATCTGGTACTGTTTCCCGGTAGCTGAGGCACTTGGCTTCTCCTGCGCAGCAGCGGCAGTCATCATGAACGCCGATAACTACGGCTATGGCAGAAAGGGAATTGCCTATCTGATCGACGGAGATACACCATAAATAAAATAATATGGGACAGCCAACGCTGTCCTTTTATGTATAATATAGATGAAAGAGGCAGTATATGAATAATAAGGAATTTGATGTAGTGGCAGCCGGTATTGCCACCTGGGATACTCTGCTGAATGGCATAGACATGGACCTGATGCAGGTTGACAGCGTACAATGCGAAAGCTTTTCGGGAGCCAGCGGCGGCGATGCCGTTAACGGGGCCGTAAATCTGGCCAGACTGGGAATGAAGGTAACATTATGTGCCTGCATCGGCAGGGACAGTGAAGGACAGTCCATAATAGATGAGCTTAATGAGGCAGGGGTCAATACCGATAACGTTACATATGATGATAAGCATCATACGGCTTCACCTGTTTTACTGATAGACAGAAATGGCGACCGTCACATCATCAGGGTACCGGATAACGCCAACATGTACTTTACTGAAACGATGGTAAGTGATGAGGTACTGAAAAGTGCCAGACATCTTCACTTTGCCAGTGCCAATGTCCTTGGCAGCATGGATGGTGAGCCGCTGGGCAGGCTGTTCAGGAGAGCGCATGAACTGGGCCTGACAACATCACTTGATGCCTCATATGACCGCAAAGGCAACTGGATGACGAACATCGAAACGGCATTACACAATTGTGACATCTTCATACCAAGCTATCAGGAAGCCAGGATATATGCCGGAAGCGATGACGTAGATGACATCATGAAGTACTTCTCTAAATATCCGTTAAAGGTTTTAGGTATCAAATTAGGTGAAAAGGGCGTGGCGGTAACCGACTTCAGGGATAAGTATCATGTGGATACATTACTTGAAGGTGAAGTCGTCGATACGACAGGTGCCGGTGATGCCTTCATAGCCGGATTCGTGGCAGCCTGGTTAAGAGGATATGACCTGTATTCATCAGCCGTACTGGGAAGTGCTCAGTCGGCAGCGATACTTAAGTGCATTGGCGCCAACAGGGGAGCCGGGACGTTTGAGCAGGCTCTGGAACTTATAAAACGGAAAAACATAAAACTTACATTCAGATAAAAACAGCATCTCAGGATGCTGTTTTAACTGTAGAAATGATATGTCTTGTTTGAAAGTTCCGCAAGGCCTTTCTGGTCAACTATGTAATAATGTCGGCTTTCCTTTCTGATCAGATTCTTATCACACAATGCGTTCATTGTTCTGATCAGGTGCCGGTAGCTGATGCCCAGGGCTTCTGCGGTAATGGTGAGCTTGCTGGTGAACATTCCCTTCTTCTGATTCTGCAGGATGTATGATGCCAGAAGGTTTTCGGCATTGCTCTCAAAGTGTGTCAGCATGTTCTTTGAGAGTTTCTTAAGTCTTCTGGACAGTACCTGAGCAATGTAGATAAGAAACTTCGAGTCATTGAGCAGGAAATCCCTGTACTTTCTTAATGGTATTCCCAGGCAGTAGGCATTGGACAGTGCTCTAACACTGTTTTCCGGAATTTCACCCCACAGGGCACTGGCTTCACCGTATACCTCAAAGGAATGTGAACCTCCCAAGGCCAGATCAAAACCCTTGTGAGAGAGGATCGTCATTAATACATCCCCCTTTACAAGGAACAGCAGATAGTTCTGAATTTCACCTTCCCTGATCAGAAAATCACCCTTTTCAAAAAGCAGTAAATCACAGATTTCAGTTATGTCCGTACTGAAAACAGAATTGACGCCTGATGACTGGATGAATTCCATTTTGGTGTTGCTGTTTTTTATGATCTTCATATCTCAATTATATCCTAAATGTGACATATGTCATAATGGAAAAGTGGCAAATATAAGATAATTGAGGTGGAAACAGGGAAACCATAAGGAGGAAATTATGAAAAAGATTATCGCATTGTTTCTGGCACTGACTATGGTATTAGGCCTCGCAGCCTGTGGTCAGAAGGAACCTGAAGAGGAACCAACAAACAAGTATGCAGATTACAAGGTAGCCATGGTATCAAATACCGTTGGTACAGACCAGTTCATTCTGCAGGCTAAGAATCAGCTGGATGCTTTGGCAAAGGAATACGGTTTTACTGAAAGCATCATCGAGTGCATCACCACAGATGACTGGGAACAGAAGACACGTACCGCATGCGAACAGGGCTACAACCTGATCGTTGGTGTAGGCTGGAACTCAGCAGCCCCATTCAGCACATTACAGGAAGAATTCCCGGATGTACAGTTTGGTGTCATCGATACCATCGCAGCCAATGAGAAGATCATGAGCATGAACTTCAATACAACTGACGGCTGTTACGTAATGGGTGCCATGATCGCAACTGCCTTCCCGAATGACACAGTATTCGGCTATATCGGCAACTTCCAGCAGCAGTCAAACTTTGAGTACAAGTATGGCTTCATGGAAGGCGTTAAGTCAGTTAAACCAGATGCCAAGTTCGTATCAGCATATGCAGATACATATGGCGACACAAGCGCAACATATAACAAGGCTGTTGAAGTAGCTGCAGCCTTAGGCTCAAACGGCCACTTCATCATGGGAAGCGTTGCCAACAGTGCCAATGCCGGTATTTACCAGTATGCACTGGACAGAGTTGCTGATGGCGCAGAGCCAATCTACACATCAGGCTTAAGCGTTGACCAGACAACTCCTGAGAATCCATACATCATTTCAGGTCTGACAAAGAATACGGCCATCCCAATGAAGATGATCGTAGAAGACTTCCTGGATGACGGCAAGGTTACCGGTGGTGCCACCACATTAGGCGTTACTCAGGATGCATTCTGTGTTGTAGGTGTTAACTTCGATGCTAACTACCGCAATACTGACATCATGACCGACGAGGTTCTGGCAGCCGGACATAAGGCAGCTGACGATCTCAAGAGCGGCAAGGTTGTTCTCCCATACGTCATGGAAGACGACTACAAGGAATAATAATCAATTAATCAGTTTAGTTAATGGAAGTTGTGCGGAAATGTTTTATGTTTCCGCACAACTGCTTAAAAAGGAGAACTAGTATGATTCTTGAAATGAAGAACATCGTCAAGACTTATGGAAGAGTCGTCGCAAATGATAATGTCAGCATTGATCTCAATGAAGGTGAGATCCTGGCAATTGTCGGTGAAAACGGTGCCGGTAAGTCAACTATCATGAAGATACTGTACGGTCTGGAAAAACCAGACAGCGGAGAGATCTATGTCAGGGGCAGGAAGGTTTCCTTCAGCAGTCCTTCTGAAGCCATGAAGCTCGGGATCGGCATGGTACAGCAGCATTTCATGTTATTTGGCCCGATGACCGTTACGGAAAACATCGTCTACAATAACGAACAGCAGAAATACGGCTTTCTCGATAAAAAGAAGAACATTGAGAAAGTCAGGGAACTGTCTGAAAAGTACGGACTTGAAGTTGATCCAAACGCCGTAATCAGAGACTGTTCGGTAGGAACCCAGCAGCGTGTTGAGATCCTCAAGACGCTCTATCAGAATGCTGATACTATCATTTTCGATGAACCAAGTGCCGTACTGACTCCAGGTGAAGTCGATGACCTGTTAAAGACCATGAAGAATCTGGCCCGTGCCGGCAAGAGTCTGATCATCATTACCCATAAGCTGAACGAGGTCATGGAAGTGGCTGACAGAGTAGTGGTAATGAGAGCAGGCAAGGTCGTGGGCAGAGTTAACAAGGCTGATACCTCTCCTGAGGAACTGTCATACATGATGATTGGCAGACAGTTAATGAATCTGGACATCAAGCCGGTTGAAAAGGGCAGGACACTGCTTTCAGTCAGCGGACTGTCAATGGGCAGCGAATCAGGAAAGAAGGTTCTCAATGACGTCAATCTTCATGTTGATGAAGGCGAGATCGTAGGCATAGCCGGTGTAAGCGGCAATGGACAGACTGAGCTTGTCCGCTGTATTACAGGACTGGAAAGAGAATATGAGGGAACGATTCTTGTTGATGGTAAGGATGTTTCCAACAAGCAGGTTGATGTCGTCAGAAAGGCCGGTTTATCCTACATTCCGGAAGACCGTTACATGTGGGGAAGTGCCACGGAGGCTTCGCTGTCAGATAACATGCTGATGGGCGAGGAAGACAGTCCGGCATATTCCAGAAACGGCATTCTCAATCAGAAAAACATTGACAGGCATGCTGATCAGTTAATTAAGGACTATGCCATAAAGGTAGATACACATTTTCAGAAGATGAAGGAACTTTCCGGCGGCAATGCCCAGAAGGTAATCGTTGCCAGAGAGATCGAAAGAGACGTACCTCTGACCATAGCCTGTGAACCGACGAGAGGAATTGACATCGGTGCCATGGAATTCGTACACGAAAGACTTGTCAACAAGAAGGAAAACAAGGGCGGTGTGCTGCTGATATCGTCAGAATTAAGTGAAATACTTAAGTTGAGCGACCGCATTTACGTAATGTATGAAGGTCATCTGAATCATGAATTCAGACATGGTGAGGTTGATGACCGCAAGCTGGGCATCATGATGCTGGGAGGCGAGATCAATGAATAAGGTAAAGAGATTGCTTGGTTCTCTGGCTTATCCATTAATGGCCA
>ONPK01000091.1 GCA_900319675.1 uncultured Bacillota bacterium | reverse complement strand
TGGTTGTCAATACGGCAACCGGCTGCGGTTTCACACCGCAGTATGCTCCGATTGAACAGATGTACAGAGATTATCACGAACAGGGGCTCGAGATCCTAGACATCCCGTGCAACCAGTTTGGCGGACAGGCACCCGGAACTGATGATGAGATCCATGAATTCTGCACCATGCACTTCAATACCACCTTCCCGCAGATGAAGAAGGCAGAAGTAAACGGCGAAAACGAACTGCCTCTTTATGCATATCTGAAATCACAGAAAGGATTTGAAGGATTTGATGAGCATCCTTACAAAGCCCTGGTTGAGAAGATGTTCTCAGATGCTGATCCGGACTGGGATAAGAAGACTGACATCAAGTGGAACTTCACCAAGTTCATAATTGACCGTGATGGCAATGTCGTTGCCCGCTTTGAACCAACGGCTGACATGGCAGATGTTGAAGCCTGCGTAAAGGCACTGTTATAATCAGAAGCGGATTTAACAGGATACAAAAGTTAAAAACGGACCATCAGGTCCGTTTTATCATGTTATACATTTTCTATACCGGTCTCTTGCCCAGCTTTGCGTAATAATCCTTTCTGGGGAGCCAGTCCATGAATCTCTCTACTTCCAGATTCCAGAATCTCCATTCATGCTTGTATCCTTCTACCTCTTCCCAGGTAACATCGGCTCCAAGTTCCTTCAGTTTCATGGCAAACTTCTTGCTGTCAGCGAACAGAAAGTCTTCCGTACCGCAGGCTGCGTAGATCTTCGGGAACTTTTTTCCTTCCTTTGCGATATCTTTGGCCAGTTTCAGAAGATCAGGTCTTTTTCCACCTGTTCTCCGGTTACTGGAAGGTGCTGAGAAGGCACCGATGGCCGCATATCTTTCCGGATGTGAGAGCCCATGCAGATACGAGCCGTAGCCGCCCATTGAAAGACCGGCAATGTAGCTTTCTTCAGGCTTATCCGATATCGGGAACATGTTGGTTACGAATTCAGGCAGTTCCTCTGATACGAAGGTAAAGAAGTCATCCATTCCCACCTTGGAATAGAACTTGTTTTCGGCTGAAAGGTTAACCACTGCTATTCTTCTCTCCTCAGCAAACATCTCTACATTGGTATAAGCGGTCCATATGGCGTGATTGTTGCCAAAGCCGTGCAAAAGATAGATTACCGGAAACTTCTTCTTGAAGATGAAGTTTGGCTTTTCATTGGGGTCAAGTGATTCCGGACAGGTTATCGTCGGAATAATTACCGTAATGTCAACGGCACGCAATAAGGTTCTTGAATAGAAGTTACATGTTATCCTTGCCATAGATTACCTCCTCATATTATCTATAAATATTATATATTATTCACGAAAAAGAAGGGATCATACCCTTCTAGTCTATGTATTTCTTGATGTTCTTGTAGGCCTTCAGTTCCTTCTTGATCTGTCTGTACATGGAGACACTGCCCGGTCCGTATTCAACAATGTACTTGAAGTAGGTTTCCTTGACCTTGGAAGCTCCCAGATTCAGGACTTCCTGTTCGTTGACCTTGGTATTGTCATAGGTCGTAACGCTGAATGATGTCGGGCTGCAGTCGACGATTCGGATGTTGCCGATTCCGCCAAAGGCTCTGATCATTTCCTTCCTGTTCTGGATCTTCTTCTTCGGTTCCAGGAAGTCCAGGGCAAGTATGCCATAGTACAGCCATACAAGCAGGAAGCCGATAACTAAGAAGAAGAAACCAACCAGTATCAGCATTTCAATTGTCGTTAATCCCAGTCTTGGGAATATCTCTATCAGATTCAGCAGAGTTCCCGGAGTTGCGAACAATGCCGTTCCGGTATAGTTGTATCCAATGCATACCTTCAGGGCACTGAATATGCCGTAAAGTGAACTGGAAACCACGATGCTGCTGAACATCAGTACCGGAGAAATGATGAACAGATAATAGTGAATCGGTATGATGGTTCCTGAGAAAATGGATACGATGATGACGACGATCATCAGAGCGATGTTCTTCATTCTGTCCAGCTTGTTTGAGTACTGGGTATACAGGCCGACTACCAGACCGGGTATGAATGCCAGGTTAATGATGTAGTACGGTGTTATGTACTTGCCGATGCCGGGCTGTAAGGCACCCTGGGCCAGCTGGGCTGTCCAGATGTTGACGTCACCAACATAGCTGTTTCCGGCAGCGTCCATCCAGTTGCCGCCAAATCCGGCAAACCAGAAGTTGCGGTGGAATGCATCCTGCAGACCTACCAGTTCGTGTCCTCTTTCCACGATTCCATATATGAACATGACAGCCGGGTTTGAGGCATTGTCACTCATGAAGTTCATGGCTCTTTCCATGATGTTCACGTAGTATGGGAATAACAGAGTGCATACCAGTCCTATGCCGGCTGATATGAACGTTACTACGATAAGGAACCAGGCATCGTTGTCGATGAATCTCATGATACCGTAATTCAGTCTCTGTCTGGAAATGCGGTAGATGTTTACGACGATGATGATTGCAATGAAGCTTGTCGCCAGTCCCATGTTGAACGGGTTACGTGTTATGCCGATGTTCAGAACATTGGCTAACGGTGATACTGAATAGTAATATGACGGGAAGTTCTGATTGCCGAAGAAGATCGTCATTATCTGAATGAGCAGATATGATACTATTCCTCCGACTATCGGAACGGAATCAACATGCTTCTTGCCAATGACGTTGATGGTCAGAAACAAAGGAAAAAAGACCTTCATTACCGCACCCGTATAACTGCACAGGCTTAGTAAGGAAGATATGATTTCATTATTGCTGGTAAAGGTATTTCCCAGTCCCAGTAAGATCACTGCGATGAAATACATTACCAGTGGAGCCTTAAGTCCATCATGAGTTGAATACCATAGTTTCTTCATTGGCACACCTCATCTATAATCATACCATCATGTATAATCTGATTCAAATCAGGTATATAAGTGGTATAAATGGTCTATGTAATCTGTCTTGCGGTATCTGGCGACCTTGAACTCAACATCTGAAAGAGTTGTTTCAATTGACTCGGCGCCATCCAGGTTGATTGCGTAACGGTCGAAGCATAACAGGGAAGTATCATCATACCTGCTGAGCATTCTTATGGTATTGTTGCCGGACATAATGATCGGTACTCCCAATGAACGGTAATGGATGTGATGTATTCCCGTTATTTCCGTCAGTTCCATGATTTCCATGCCTGCTTCAACTACCGCACCTCTCAAGGAACGGTTATAAGCCGTAGAACCTACCTGCGTACATACGCATAAGCCTGTTCCTCTGTATGTTTCCAGCTTCTTTTCGTTGATGTATACATCTATCGTCTGTGTCTTGATGACGTTTTCTATTCTCATTTCGTTGACGGCCAGGTAGGTCTTTCTTTCCTTACCGTTAACGGTGATCTTCAGCAGTTTCTTCTTTTCAATGTTAGGCTGCTTATTTACAATGTCACTTACGTACTGATCAAGCTCCTCAACGGTATAATCCGCAAAAAAGCCCAGCGTACCGGTATTAACGGCCGCAAAGACTACCTGATCAAGCTTGTTTATGTACTTGTGAATGGCCGTAAGAAAAGTACCGTCACCGCCTACCACACAAACGATGTCGGGGTCCTTGTCAGCGTATGCCATTCCGTTGTTGAACAGATAACGCTGGATGTCCTTTGATATCTTTATGGATTCACTGTCATCTCT
The DNA here is from genome assembly GCA_900319675.1 of uncultured Bacillota bacterium. GTDB lineage: Bacteria > Bacillota_I > Bacilli_A > Erysipelotrichales > Erysipelotrichaceae > RUG521. The sequence continues at coordinate 2,293 of ONPK01000091.1, read as the reverse complement.
TGACACGATCGCGAATTTTGTCACTTTATTCACTTCCTGTTTCGTTTATTGTATCATATGTTCGTGAGGTTTTACTATATGAATCATGCCATAGAAACCGAATTAAAGGTCCTGTTAAGCAGGGAACAGTTCAACAGACTGGCCTCTTTTTATCAGCCTCTGACCTTTGTCAGACAGATAAATACCTATTATAAGAACAACAACTCTGATCATTACGCCTTCAGGATCAGAGAAAAGGAAGGCACCTTATTATTTACTCTGAAGAACAAGACCCCGGAAGGTGTCATGGAATATGAAAAGATCATAGAAGGTGAACCAGAGGATGACCCTGATGTAGTCAGAACGGTATCTTCCTTCGGAATAGAGCCCCCTTATGAGAAACTGGGCAGGTTAGTTACCTATCGCGCAATGGTGATAAGTGAACTGGCTGAACTGTGCTTTGACATAAACATCTATAATGGCAGGCTTGACTATGAAATTGAGTATGAAGTAAAGAAGGAACATGATCATCTGAAGGCCTTCAAACAGATACTTGAAAAAGCCGGAATCGAGTATGTTCCTAACAAAGATTCAAAATACAAGCGATTCGTAAGGAGTGCAGGGGACATTAACAATGCTAAATAAGTATTCAGATAACGTATATTATTCAGACTATGGGCTTTATGATGACAGACCTGTGCTGGGATACATCAAAGGAGACAGGTATGCTCTGATGGTGGATGCCGGTAATTCCGAAGCCCATGCCAGAGAGTTTCTGGCTAAAGTTGAGAAAAAAGGACTACCAAAACCGGATTTCGTGGTTCTTACGCACTATCACTGGGATCATACCTTTGGTCTTTCAGCCCTGGATATTCCTTCATTCGCTTCTGAGGAGACTTATGAGCTGATCAACAGGGCTCCAAAGGAATGGAGCAATGAGCTTTTCAGAAAATACTGTGAAGAGGGCATCATCGAGCCGTTCTGTCAGGAACACATGGCCTATGAATATCCTGACTTTTCAGTGATCAGAATAGCCTTACCGACGATAACTTTTAAGGAAGAGCTGAAGATAGATCTGGGAAATCAGCCGGTACTGTTCAAAAAGCAGGTAAACCCGCATAGTACAGATGGCGTCATCGTATATGCTGAAAAGGAAAGGGTAGTATTCCTGGGAGATTCCACTTCTCTTGAATTAAAGGGACCGGACTGGATCAAGCATCCTGATAAATTACAGAAGTTGTATGATTATTTGGAAACACTGGATTATGATACGTGCTTCCACTGTCACTTTGACCCCATTAAAAAAGCCAACCTTTACGATTGGCTTAAGGATAATTTCTAGAAGGATCAGGCAATGGTCCTTTTATTTTGCGTCTGTCTGGTCAGATAAGGCGTAATTGCGTCCTTGTAGATCAGAGTAACGATGGCCGCAAACGGTATTGCCAGCAGAATTCCGATGACGCCGAACAGCTTGCCGCCAATGACGATGGCAATGAGAATGATGATGGCTGGAACACCAAGAGTATTACCGAACAACCTTGGCTTGATGATGTAGCCATCAATTGTCTGTAGTACAAACGTAATGATGACAAACAGCAGAGCCTTGAACGGGTCCGTTGCCAGCAACATGAATCCGCCGATTACCGCTCCGATGATCGGTCCGAATGTCGGCAGCATGTTGGTTAATCCCACGACTACTGAGATGAGGGCTACATACGGTATGCCCAATATCATCATCAGAATGGCATTTACCAGGCCAACACCGGTAGCTTCCAGCAATGTACACCAGATGTACCTGGTCAGAATGTCGTTGCATCTGTGCAGGAATTTGGTTCTTTCCTCAAATCCTTCAGATGAGAATACAAATCTTCTCATGCTGTTCAGGAACTTGATCATGTTTTCCTTGCCTAATAAGAAGTATATTGCCAGGATGAATCCGATGATGCCGTTAACCATTCCGGTTCCGAACTGATATGAAGTTGAAATGATCTTGGCAATGTATGTAGGCATGCTGCTGAACATGTCTCTGATCATGTTGCTTAACGCGTCGCCAAATTCTGAAAGGTCTACACCATATCTCATAGCCATTAACTCGATCTTATTGATGATGTTATCCGGAGAGTTGAGATACCTGTTGATGTTGGCAAACAGCGTACCGAAGCTTTCCATTAATGAAGGTATCAGTACCAGCATCAACAGGAACATGAGTACGAATACGATGAAAATGGTCAGCACTATCGCCAGCCAGCGCCAGTTATACTTGTCATTGATCCTCTTTAACAGGCTTTCAATGGTTTTCATCATAGGATTGAGG
>ONPK01000013.1 GCA_900319675.1 uncultured Bacillota bacterium | reverse complement strand
GTACTGCTTTTCAAAGGGATTATAGGTATCTGACATTGAGCCGATGCCGACAACGCCCTTATCCTTTCTCTTCTTCAGTTCCGCTTCAAGGATTTCCAGCTCATTTTCCTTGCCTTTGGGAATGTCAAAATTCTCTATGTGATAACAGTTGCTGCGGCTGTCGCAATAGATGCACCCGTGGCAACAGCCCCTGTATAGGTTCATGTTATAGTCTACGCCATACCAGTCGGATCCATCCCTGACCTTAGCCAGTATCGTCTTTGCCTTAACGAATTCCATGCATCATTCCTCGGCCACTATTAAAGCCATTAGTATTTGCTAATGTCCCTGTTGTCATTCTTCTGATGAGTTTTTCCAGACGATTCATATCTTACATTTATATTATAACCTTAATACGGAACATATTAACGGGGATATTTTCCTTTTTCACCTTAACTCTTATTCCTTTATGAAAGAGAACAGGTCTGTTAAAATCTATTTGAGGTGAGCTTGCCATGTACAACGAGGAAAAGATCAGAGAATTCTATAAGCAGTATGACGGTCATTCCTTTCACATGGCCCGGGAAGAGCCCGCAAAGTACAACATGTGGATAAAGTCACTGCCGGATGAAATCAAAAGGAAATGGGATCAGGAAATCATCGATGATCTTTTCGCTTCACTCTGGGATGATGATTCCAGAGTATGGAGCAGGCATTACAGGCTGATTGAACTCATTAAACGTAACAAGAGCGAGAATAACATCGAACGCTTTCTCGATGAGATGGAGAAAATGCCAATACTGGATAAACGCTCAAAAATCATCATAATTGAGAACATGGCCGGAAGAGACGAAGGACATAACGGCGGCTACAGGCTGGTTTGCCAGTTTCCGAACTACGTTGACCGGCTCAACAGTATCATGGAAAAAATCATGGACTTTACCCTGGAAGAAAGCGACAGATCAGATGATCTGGGCTGGCAGGACATCACCGGCAGATATCAGAGAGCCGTAATGTCACTAAGAGTAACAGCTTCGTCACAGTCCGTCTCTTGTCTGTCACCTGAACGTGACGATAAGATGAAGCTGTAAGAAAGCCACGACAGTGGCAAGGAGGACTCAAACATGACATTTGGAGAAAAGCTGAGAAACGCCAGAAAGGAAGCCGGATTTTCCCAGGAGCAGCTTGCCGAAAAGCTGAGTGTATCAAGATCGGCTGTTGCCAAGTGGGAAACTGATAACGGAATGCCTGATGTAGGCAATCTGAAGGCAATAGCCACACTTCTCAATGTGAGCATTGACTATCTGCTTGATGAAGACGAAAAGATCACTTTCAACGAAACCAGGGAACCGATTGAAATTGAATCGTTTGAAAAGACAGGCAAGTGCCGCGACAGAAAGGATGCGGCGGTATACTGGAAATATAAGGATGCTGACGCAATCTATCCGCTGATCCGCCGAAAGAGACTGAACGCCGGCGAATTCATGCTGGATCTGGTTACTTCATGGGGCGTAAGCCAGATGGCCGACTACGCCACCAACACGGACGGATACTATCTTGTAGAAAAGGCCGGAAGACAGCTGCTGGTAAGAGTATCAGATGATTTCATCACCACCAGTGAACTGGCCGGCAGAGTTGATCCCGGAAAGTTCGTCATCGGCAACAACATATTCAGAAAGACAACTTACCGGCTCATATAGAACTTAAATGAACCCCAGAACCAGGACAAACCTGATTGAGGGGTTCATTTCAATTCTTCTGTTTTATTTTTCCCATTCATCATACAGTTTACGGCAGAACTCCGCATGCCGTATTGAAGCACTTACCGGTATCACCGGACTTTCAGTCAGTCCTTTTTCAATGCACTCATTGAAATGCTGAAGTTCATACATTAATTCATAATTGCATGGATATGACAGGGTCTCCACCAGTTCCCCGTTCTGATATATGTAAGCCTCCCGGGCTTTCCAGTAATCCGGCACGCTGACATGGGCCTTATCCAGCCAGATCTCCATGCCGTTATTGTCAAACTGTACCTTGCGGGATACCGCGCAGGTTGCCAGCACGTTTTTTTCCATTGTGACGGTCAGAGCAAACTGATCCTCGGCATCACTGTCTCCATAAGTGGCGCTGCCGTTAAGATCCAGTATCTTACCGCCATACATTTCCGCCATTGAGAAGAAGTAGGCTTCATTGCCATATAGAGCCCCGCCTCCGCATTCCCTCATCCTGTTCCATCCGGCGGCGTAGCCGCCTCCGGCATAGGACTGTCTGAACTCCATCATGTGGATCTTCCCGTACATTCCTGAATCGATTCGCTTTTTGAGTTCCAGATGGACCGGCAGAAACAGTGTCTTGACCGCCTCAGCGATGAACAGGCCCCTTTCTTCAGACAGTTTTCTTAATTCCTCTCCCTGCCAGGGATAAAGAACAAACGGCTTTTCCATTACTACGTGCCTGCCGGCTTCCAGCGCCTTTCTGGCAAACTCATAATGTAGACTGTTGACTAACGGCAGGTATACCGCATCTATCTCGGGATCGTGCAGGAGCACTTCATAGTCATCATAGTAATCCGGAATGTCATATACTTCAGCGAACTTCCTGGCTTTTTCAATGCTCCGGGATGAAATGGCAATAACCTCGCCATTATCCGTACATTTCATTGCCTGGGCAAAACGCGGGGCAATTGAAGCTGTTGAAATGATACCGTATCTTATCTTACGTCGTGTCATTGTTGAGATCCTTTCTTACTGGTTCATGTGCTTCATGATGGCAATGGTTTCCAGCCATTCCCTGTATTTCCCGTTGGGGAAATAGTAGACTGCTTCGCACTGTGTGTTCTTCAGAACTATGGCGTTGTAACAGTACTGCTCAAACTCCTCCATCTTAGAGGTATCACACATGTCGGTCAGCCATACATAGGCCAGTGTTCGGCCGTACTTGTCGTATTTATCTGAATCAAACTCCAGGAATATCACCTGGTTCCTGGTAAAGTACCCCTTTGTGTAGGCATAGGCTTCATCGCCTTCAGTCGTTCCTCTTTCCGGTGTATTGACGCCGATCAGTCTGACTTCCGTCTCTTCCCCATCCAGATTAACGACCATTGAATCGCCATCCTTGGTCGCAACGAAAATGGCCTGCTGCAGAACGGCTTCACTGTGTGCCTTGCGGTACTGAAGCCACCCAGCCAGAGCCAGAAAGACCAATATGACTGCGATTACCGTGATCTTATGCCTTCTCTTCATTCAGTTCATTTACTATGTTCAGTATTTCAATGAGATCGTCTATGTAATATTGTGCTCCCGACTGATCTATAGGCAACCTGGTTTCCCTGCGGGCAATGACGTGAGCTCCGCTTGCCAGTGCCGCATCAAGACCGGTTCTTGAATCTTCAATTATTACCGTTTCCTCTGGTCTTACCCCAAGAACGTTCATTGCTTTAAGGTATATCATCGGATCAGGTTTCTGTCTTGTCACATCTCTTACACCCAGAACAACGGAAAAATACTGTCTCCAGTCATTCTGTTCAAGACATCTGTCAATCATGTCAGGAGAATTGCTGGTGGCAAGGCCGATGACGTATCCTGAATCATGCAGAGACCTGAGAACGTCATCAGCGTGATTCATCTTTATGGCGCTGTAGTCGTGTCCCTTGTTCTCCGGACCGTAGTACTCATCCAGGATCGCCTGTCTCTGTTCTTCCGTGGCGTCAGCGAGTACTTCTTCAATGACCAGCTTAAGCTTCTTGCCCGCAATCAGCTGGCACAGTTCATCAGTCCAGTTCAGACCATGTCTGATCAATATGTCCCTTTTACGTGAAACGGTACGGAATTCCGAGTCTACCAGAACCCCATCCATGTCGAATATTATCGCCCTTATCATGCTTACCTCAGTTCGTACTCAATTGAGCACTTGCCATTCTTATACCTTACGGTTCCGATCGAACCGTTGATTATCGTCCATGACGGCGGTACATGACCGAAGTCAGCCCCATATACCACCGGTATGTTGAGATCCTTAAGGTTATTTTTCAGTACTTCCTTAATATCCACGTCAAACATTTCGCCGCCATTCTGCGGTCTGCCCATGATGATTCCGGTACAGTTATCAAACCAGCCGGCATTCTTAAGCTGCCATACGCCCCTGTAGATGTCCAGAATGTTCAGGTCGCAGGCTTCAAGATAAAAGATTATTCCATCATCCCTGTACTTTTCACCAAATTCCCTTACCCTGTCGAATCTGGTACCGCAGATGTTCAGCAGTATGTCCAGACATCCTCCAACCAGTCTGCCCTTCATGGTGACATCATTACCGTCAAGTGAATGGTAAACTACCGGTTCCGTCTTGTAGTAACCTGAAAGAGGATCATCTGAACTCTTTGAATTCTCCGGAAGTTCATATTTTGCATAGCTCTTCTGTTTCAGCCGCTGACCGTTGATGATCTCATAAGCCTCTTTTATGGACTTGTCCCATTTTCTCATGCCGAAGCTTCCCAGACACGGTCCGTAAATGCTGGCAATGTCACACAGTACCGTCAGGGCATAGGTAAATACCGTATTGTCGGAAATGCCCATGAACCACTTCGGTTTCGCCTTTCTTAACTTCTCAATGTTCAGATACGGCAGTATTTCCAGCATCAGTTCACCGCCGGCAACGCTTTCCACGAAGTCAACGTCTTCTCTCAGATACATCTCCATCAGTTCCCTGGCCCTTATCCGGGCAGAAGCGCTTCTGGCATGTCTGATTCCTCTTAAGTGCCTGGCCTCGACAAAAGAAAATCCTGAGTCTTCGAATTTTTCTCTGGCACTCAGGTATTTATCCTCGTAAGGAAAGCCGCTGACCCCGAATGACGGGGCAACAAGTCCTATTGTGTCATTTTTCTTCAAAAATTCAGGATATTTCATTTTTCTATAACTCCTGCATTGCGTCCTGCAGTCTCTTGGAACTGGTCTTTTCACCAAGGATCTGCATGATCGTCCACAGATCAGGTGAATTCTTCTGGCCGGTTATGGCAATGCGGATGATCTCAGCGATGTCGCTTACGCTGCCCCTGTACATTTCAGGGTTGGCCTTGTAAGCCTTCATGTCAGCGATGAAGCCGTATCTTTCGCCGATCATCTTGACCTTTTCAAACCAGGTATTGTTATCATCGTCATAACTGTAGGCGTCCTGGAAGTCTCTTAAGACATTTCTGACCAGATCTCTGTCAAATCTGTATTCATCCTTCTGCATCTTGAATTCATCATAGTACAGAGCGATGGATTCCAGGATCTGAGAAGCGTTGATGTAGTCCTTTCTTCTCTTCTTGAGATTCAGGCCCATTCCCAGGGTCAGGATCCTGTCCAGCTTTTCCTCATCACCAAAGTAGATGTCATAGTCTTCCTTGTGGTATTCCAGAATGAACTGTCTCAGATATTCCTTCATTTCCTCAAGTGAGAACTTTGAAAGATATGTCTTGCAGATGTTGTTCAGCTTTTCCAGGTCAAACAGTGTTCCTGACTGACCCATCTTATCCAGTGAGAACTTGAATTCCTCAATGTCAGCGTCAGGATTCTTCAGATACCACTGTTCAAAGTTCCAGTTCAGTATCGTCATCAGGTAGATCTTAACGGCATATGGGTGATAACCCAGCTGACGGTAGAAGTCCAGTGACAGTTCCGGGTCCTTGCGCTTTGAAAGCTTACGCTTGGTTCCGGTTTCATCTATCTTCATCAATACTGTCGTATGAGCATATCTTGGCAGTTCAAATCCAAGCATGTCAAACAGTTCCAGGTGAATGTTCAGGGTGCCTAACCATTCCTCCCCGCGCAGTACGATGGTCGTATGCATCAGGTGGTCATCAATGGCATGGGCAAAGTGATAGGTTGGAATGCCGTCGTTCTTGATCAGTACGGCATCCATGTTATTCTCGGTAACGACGATGTCACCCTTGATCTCATCATGGAAGGTATGCTTTACTTCCGGATTGCCCATGGCTCTCATTCTGATGACAAACGGTTCACCGTTTCTGATTCTTTCCTCAACCTGTTCATAGGTTGCGTTGCGCCATACGGCCCATTCACCATAATATCCGGTACCGACATTCAGTTCGGTCTGTTTTTCTCTGATGGCATTCAACTCTTCTTCCGTACAGAAACACGGATAGGCCTTGCCCTCAGCTACCAGCTTCTTGGCAAATGTCTGGTATATCTCAGCTCTCTGTCTCTGATAGTAAGGACCGTACTTGCCCTGAGGTTCTACCTCTGCTCCCTCGTCAAATCTGATCTTGAAATAGTCAAAGACGGAAATGATGGTCTCAACGGCTCCTTCAACCTTTCTCTTCTCATCGGTATCCTCAATTCTTAAGAAGTAGACACCGCCGCTCTGATGAGCTACTCTCTCATCAGCCAGAGCCCCATACAGGTTGCCCAGATGAATGAAACCGGTTGGAGATGGAGCTATTCTCAGAACCTCTGCACCTTTTGGCAGATTTCTGGAAGGATACATCTCTTCGTAGTACTGTGTATCATGAATGATGTTCGGATATACGAGATCCGCTAACTTTTTATAATCCATATTAAACACCTCTTATCTGAACTGGCTTGGATGCTTCTCGAAGAAGTCTTCCTTGGCTTCCAGAATTCTTATCTGATGGTTTTCCTTGTCTTCAAGGAAGTAGTAGATGTCTTCAAAGGCATGATCCCAGCTCCATACCTCTTCGCCGATGTTGAGATATTCCATGGTCTTTTCGCATCCGGCAGGTACGATCGGGTGTGACAGCAGGCAGGCTACTCTTACCATGTGGAAGGCATTGATCAGAGTCTGCTTTCTTAACTCTGCATCATCTTCCTTATCAGCCTGGGCAATGTTCTTAGCCCAGTACTTGTTGGCCTGTCTGATGTAGGTATCCAGAATGTTGATGACACTGTGGAATTCAAACCTGTACATCGTCTCTTCATACTTGAGAATGGTTTCCTCGGCAGTCTTGAGAACGTCTTCATCGACCTTGCCGTAAGGGATTTTGCCGTCAAAGTCCTTCTGCGCGGCATAGAAGCATGATCTGATCAGTCTGTTCAGGACATTGGTAAACAGATTGCCCTGAGCCAGAACCGGATCCTGCTCATTTTCCGGTGCATTTGGATTCAGAGGCTTCGGCATGAAGCTTACTGACTTGTTGCCGAGAGCCAGACCCAGGAAGTGGGCTCTTAACTGTTCGGCTGTATAGTAGTTCAGCAGATCCGCAGCCATCGGAGGCTTTACGGAACCTGATGAACTGGCTTTCTTGTCCAGGAATAATACGTGGTGGTTGGCAACCAGGGTAGGAAGACACAGCTGACCCTTTTCAGGAGTAATGGATGGCTTTCCCTTTCCCTGCTGAGCCATGAACATCGGCATCTGGGCTACGCCGTAGAAGTAGATGTTGTCCTGACCGATGAACTGATATACGCCGGCTTCAGGATCACACCAGTATTCCTTATAATCCTCTTCACTTCTGCCATGTCTCTTCATGTAGGCCTTGGTGAAGGAAATAGGTGCCCATAGTGATTCCGGCCATACCCATACGGTCAGCCCCTTTTCGCCTTCAAGTTCAGGTGCCGGTACACCCCATTCGATATTGCCGGTAAGTCTTAACGGTACCAGTGTTTTTGAGGTACGGTATCTGATGTTGTTTGCCGTGAGTATTTCACAGGCCTTTTCTCTGTCGGCCAGCTTCCTGAATTCAACGATGAATGAACCGCCCTTGATGTTTTCCAGATCACTGGTCGTATGTTCCGGCAGCTGATCCTTGATATTCAGGTATGTCTCCAGACCTTCCTTGCGGACATAGATCTGCGGGGTTCCCAGAGATTCCTTCATGGTTTCCCAGACGATCCTTCTGACATTGTCCTTCTTTGAAATCATGTCAACGTATTCCTCAAGTAATTCCTGGCATTCAGGAAGCTTGAAGTACCAGTTTACGACGTCTCTCATTTCCGGTGTTTCGCCCGTCAGTGTGCTCTTTGGATCAATCAGATCCTCAGGCATGTACTGATGTCCGAGATCGCATTCATCGGCGTAACCCTTTTCAGACTGACAGCCGACTATCGGACACTTGCCGACGACCTGTCTGCCGTTCAGGAAGCATCCTGCCTTGGCGTCGTAGAACTGCTTGGTTACCAATTTTTCCAGATAACCGTTCTTATACAGGTTGGTTATGAATTCTCTGCTTTCTTCGGCATGTACTTCCTTGGTATCGCCAAGTCCTGATGCTCCGAAGATGTCAAGACTGATCTCATAATCCTTAAGAGTCTTTTCCTGAGCTTCATGATTCTCATTGACATAGTCTTCAATGGTACCCTGATAACCTTCGTTTTCCACCTTCTTGCGGTATCCTTCCGCAATTGGTGAACCGTAACAGTCAGTACCGGAAACGAATATTACATTTTCCTTTCCGATCCTGTCACGCAAAAACCTGGCAAATACGTCTGCGTGGACATACATGCCGCCAATGTGACCGAAGTGCAGGGTCTTGTTACCATATGGCATTCCGCCGGTAACTACAGCTCTCTTTGGAAATTCAGGACGACTCATAAAATAACCTCCAATAATCTTCAAAATTATAGCATAGATGATACCATTTTAACAGTTAACAACCACATATCAGATGCTTTAATACCTCTTCTTCATTTGTTAGAATTATCTCGGAGGAAATGTCCTCATAACTTTCGGGGTAACAATATGAGAAGATTTAACAATGTCATAGTCAGACGTCCCTGCAGGGCGATGGTTGAGGGAATCACTTCCGGACTGTATCCGGGAAAACCGGATTATTCTCTCGCTCTTCTTCAGCACGATGCCTACATCGAAGCTCTTAAGAAATGCGGAGTCAGTGTAACGGTACTTCCGGCTGATGAGAACTACCCGGATTCCTGTTTCGTGGAAGACCCTGCCGTACTGACGGAAAGATGTGCCATCATTGCCAATCCGGGTGCACCCTCAAGAAACGGTGAAAAGGAATCAATTGAAGAGGCCGTAAGAAACTTCTATCCTGAGGACAGGATCGAACACATTACCTTTCCGGGAACCCTGGATGGCGGCGACGTTATGATGTGCGGTGATCACTTCTTTGTCGGCCGTTCAGCCAGAACCAACGAAGAAGGGCTCAGGCAGTTTTCCACCATTCTTGCCAGGTACGGCTACACCTGTTCAGAGGTACGGCTTGAACAAGTACTGCACCTCAAGACCGGGGTCAACTATCTTGAAAACAACAACCTGCTGGTGTCAGGAGAATTCATAAATAAGCCGGAGTTTGAATCATACAACCGCTTCGTAATTCCGGAAGATGAGGCATACGCCGCTAACTGCATCTGGGTAAACGGAACCGTCATCGTACCGGAAGGCTATCCGGAAGTCTTAAGAACTGTCAGGTCAATGGGTTATGACACCATTACCGTTGATACCTCGGAATACCGCAAACTGGACGGCGGATTAAGCTGTCTGTCACTAAGATTCTGAAAACGGGCATAAAAGCCCTTTTTAAGTTATAATGTAAGAAATATCTTACAAAACAAGTTATGTCTGTCTGGTAGAGGATATATGATACATGACTTAGAATCAAATCAGATAGAGAGGTGAACCACATGCAATTTGAAAAGAATCTGGTTCTGTTAAGAAAGAAGAACAACCTGTCTCAGGAGGAACTGGCTTTCGCCATCGGCGTATCAAGACAGACGATCTATACCTGGGAAGCCGGGCTGAATTATCCCAACATCGTAATGCTCAGAAAGATAGCCGATGTGTTAAACGTCACAACTGATGATCTGCTTAATGGCTTTGAGGTAAACAGACTTCCTGCCGTCATTAATGATCTTAAGCTGACATTTGTCAGAAGACACGACGGTGAAGTCAGATACGAGGAGCTGCCAAACTGGTTTGTCAGACTCAGACCGGAAGAGGAGGTATGCTGGGCACTGTATGACCTTAGGAACGGAAAGCTGGTAAGAGACTATTCCTATCATGTAATGACCCGGGGAAATGCCCTCATACATGACAGGGAGGGAATTGAGATCGAAGTCAAGGAATACAACGAAGAGCTTTCACTCAGAAGAGTATACAGTCAGTTCATTTCCGTTAAGGATGAGGGTGTTGCCTGGCTTGGTGAATCAACCTTCAGAGATGGCAAAAGAATCATTAAGACCTTCAAGGATCAGGATTTCCTGGATAACTGGGGAATAGGCGGCAGATTTGAGTATCAGCAGATGAACTACAACGAAGCCGAAGACTGGTCATTGGAATACAATGGCCGTAAGCAGAATGTCGTAAAGATATCCTATTACGATCCTGACGGCAGAGACGATCCCAAGGCTGCCTACTTTGAAGCCTTCCTTAACCAGAATCTTGAAACACTTGTCTGGAGAAGATATACGAAGGTCGTTCACAAGAACGAGTATTCCAATGAAACCATTGTCATTGACGGGCAGACCTATGACATGGACTACTATTCACTGACTTCCAGACTATAAAAGAAACGGACAGCTGACTGTCCGTTTTGTTATCTTATGGTTAATGATACCGCCTGAGGTATCCTTATCTCTGAAGTTACCTTTCCATCCCTTATGCAGGTAACACTGTCTGACTGCAGGTTGGCACATATCTCGTAACCGTCTGAAACGATCATGTCCCTTGGATGACGGCCGCCGCAGGAATGAATGTCCTCTATACTGAGCCTGCCATCACTGAATTTTGCCCTGCAGATAAGATCTGCCTCTCTGACACTTACGCAGATCAGATCATCCTGCAGTCTTATGGCAGCCGGTACTCCTGATTCTGACAGCTTTATCTGATCAATGATCCTGAAATCATCTGTATCCAATGCGAACAGCTCATCAGACAATTCGGCTGCGACGAACATGTATCTGCCGTCATCAGAGAATGCGGCATGCCTTGGTCCGCTGCCTTCAGGGAATCTGACCGTTCTGATAATCTCGAAGTTTTCATCAAAGATGTACATCTCATCTCTCTTCAGACAGGCACCGATACTTCCACTTTTATAAGGAATCAGCTGATGGCATCCGGCACCCTTGCCGATGACCACCTTGCGAACGATTTTCAGTTCATCATTCTTACAGCTTATGAAACTGTAGGTTCCCTCATGATAGTTGGCACAGCGGATAAGTCCGTCATCATATCCTATGAAACAGCTTGAAACCTCTTCAAAAATCAATGATGAAACGACGTTGCCGGCTGGATCGATCACTGCCACCCCGGCACCCTCATCATTGCTGAAAAGGGAATAGATCCTGTTTCCATCAGATGTAAGGTACTTTGCCCCGTCAATGCGGCAGAAAAGGACAGGCTCACTTAGCTTTCCGTCTTCAAGGAAGAAACGGTATATTCCGTTTCCCTCTCCCCTTCCATATGTGCCGCAGAGTATTTCTCTTTTCATTTCCTTACTGCTTCATTTCCTCTCTGACTTCACAGAAGCACTTTACTACGAAGTCAATGTCTTCTCTGGTATGGTTGGCACATACCTGTGTTCTGATCCTGGCCTTGCCCTTCGGTACTACCGGATAAGAGAAGGCTACGACGTAAACGCCTTTTTCTACCATCTTTCTGGCAAAGTCTGCCGTGTATTTCTCATCATAGAACATTACCGGAACGCAAGGATGCGTGCCTTCAATTACGTCAAAGCCGTTTTCCACCAGTTTCCTACGGTAATACATCGTAACGTCTTCCAGATGGTCTCTCAAAGCCGTGCTTTCTGATAACATGTCAAACAGTTCAATGGAGGCTCCCGCAATGGCCGGTGCCAGTGAATTGGAGAACAGATACGGTCTGCTACGCTGACGTAACAGATCAATGATCTCCTGACGGCCTGAAGTATAACCGCCGCTGGCTCCACCCAGCGCCTTGCCCAATGTACCGGTTATGATGTCTACTCTGCCCATTACGTCACAGTGTTCCTGTGTACCACGGCCTGTCTTTCCGACAAAACCTACGGCATGGGAATCGTCTACCATTAACAGTGCTTCGTACTTATCAGCCAGATCACATACTCCCTGCAGATTGGCAATGATGCCATCCATTGAGAATACACCGTCAGTGGCTATCAGCTTGATCCTGGCTCCTGCTTCATCAGCTTCCTTCAGCTTGGCTTCCAGATCTTCCATGTTATTGTTCTTATAACGGTAGCGCTTTGCCTTGCAAAGACGTACACCGTCAATGATCGAGGCATGATTCAGTTCATCGGATATTACCGCATCCTGATCCGTAAGCAGAGTTTCAAACAAGCCGCCGTTGGCATCAAAACAGGATGAATACAGAATGGTATCGTCCGTCTTCAGAAATTCCGATATCTTTCTTTCCAGTTTCTTATGGATGTCCTGGGTTCCGCAGATGAATCTTACTGAGGCAACGCCGAAGCCTTTTTCATCATAGGTCCTCTTGGCGGCATCGATCAGTCTCTGATTATCGCCCAAGCCCAGATAGTTATTTGAACACATGCATAACAGCCTTCTGCCGTCTTCCATGGTTACGTATGAACCCTGCGGTGAGATGTAAGGTAATTCGCCCTTGAATAATCCAGCTTCCTTAATGTCTTCAACCGTCTGATGGTAACCTGCCAGTATTTCCTTCCTGTTCATCATTCATCCCCCAATTCTTCTACCTTGGACCAGTCAAGAATTACCTTTCCTGACTGTCCTGACAACATGGCATCAAAGCCCTTCTGATAATCCTTTATGTCAAATCTGTGCGTTATTATTTCTGAAATGTCCAGCCCTGCCTGTAACATCGTAGTCATCTTGTACCAGGTATCCCATACCTTGCGCCCGTAGATTCCCTTCAGTGTCAGACCGTTGAATATGACTGTTTCCAGATTGATCCTGCTGTCAGCGCCCTGCAAGCCCAACAGAGAGATCTTTCCGCCATGCTTCATGTTGGCGATCATGCTGTCGAGGGCACTCGCTGCCCCGGACATCTCCAGTCCAACGTCGAATCCCTCTGTCATGCCAAGCTCCTGAATCACTTCTTCCAGGGTTTCATTCTTAAGATTAACTGTTCTGGTGGCTCCCAGTTTTCTGGCCAGGTTCAGCCTGTATTCATTGAAGTCAGTTACTACTACGTGCCTGGCTCCTGCAAATTTGACGATGGCCGCAGCCATGCACCCGATTGGGCCCGCCCCCGTGATCAGTACGTCCTCACCCAGGCAGTCAAACATCAGAGCTGCGTGGGTGGCATTGCCGTAAGGGTCAAATATTGAATACATCTCTTCCGGTATTTCCGGATTTGTCAGCCAGACATTGACAGCCGGTATGGAAAGATATTCCGCAAAGGCTCCGTTACGGTTAACGCCTACGCCCTTGCACTTCTGACAGTTTTCCTTATGTCCTTCCAGACAGTTACGGCACTTGCCGCAGGTAATGTGTCCTTCTCCTGATACCAGATCTCCAACCTTGAAGCCTCTGACACCGGCTCCTACGTCAACTATCTCACCAACGTATTCGTGTCCGATCGTAAGTCCGATCGGAATAGTGTTCTGCGCCCACTGATTCCACTGATAGATATGAACGTCAGTGCCGCAGATGGCTGTCTTATGGATCTTGATGAGTACGTCGGTAGGTCCCATTGCCGGGATGTCTACTCTCTTCTTCCAGATGCCGACTTCCGGCCTGTCCTTGACCAGAGCCCACATTTTGCCGTCATTATGTCTGTCCACAGTTATTCCTCCGTATGATCATTATGTTTAGAGTTTTCTTATATTTATTATATCACTGTTCAGGGCACATAAAATAAAAGAGCAGATGTCTCTGCTCCAAAATGATCATATCATTTCCAGCTCTTCGATCAGATATCCGGCACCCTCCAGGGTGAAACAGATGTTTTCGAGGAGGTCGTCAGTATCAATGGTCACTTCTCCCTTGTTGAAGCTGATGTTGACAACCGTAGTCTCTTCACTGTTCAGCAGTTTCCTTATGGTAAAAACGTCTTCCCTGCTGTTTAATCCTTCTATTTTCAATACATATCTGTACATGTTAAGCCTTCTTTCTTTCAATTAATGTGACGGCTTCGGCTACCACGCCTTCACCCCTGCCGACAAACCCCATCTTTTCACCGGTAGTAGCCTTGACATTGACCTGATCTTCTCCGATCCCCAACGTTTCGGCAATGTTCTTTCTCATCTGAGGTATGTAGGGTTTCATCTTTGGCTGCTGAATGAGGATCAGTGAGTCAATGTTACTGATCTCATAACCGTTTTCTTCCAGCATTTCCCTGGTTCTTTCCAGTAACTTTATTGATGAAATGCCGAGATACTCATCATCGGTATCAGGAAAATGAGTTCCAATGTCGCCAAGACCCATGGCGCCTATCAGTGCTTCAATTATGGCATGTAACAGCACGTCGGCATCTGAATGCCCGTCCAATCCAAGTTCATAGGGTATTTCCACTCCTCCAAGGATGAGCTTTCTGCCCTTTACCAGTCTGTGAATGTCAGTTGACTGACCAATTCGCATTAGTATCACCTCACTGATATTTTACCATAGAAACAAGTCAATATTATGGGGTATATTAGTTATATGAAGAGAAAACTGTTTGAAACGGGAACGAAAATATACGAAGATACTGACTACTATGATTACCCTGTCAGAGTCTTTGACAGCGGTAACGGCTGGCAGTCAGCCACCTTCATGGATGAAGACAAGAAATACGATCTGGTATTTGCCTATCTTAGAGCCTTTAACCGCGGTTTTGACATCAATCCGGACATTAAGAACATTCTTTTGCTGGGAGGTGCGGGCTATTCCTATCCTAAACATGTCATTTCTCATTATCCCGATGTCCGCATTACCGTGGTTGAGATCGATCCTGAAGCCCTGGAGATAGCTAAAGAGCACTTCTATCTGGATGATCTCATCAGGGACTATGACCTGGATAACAATGACAGGTTCACCAACATCACCGATGATGCCGTACACTACATTCAGACCACCGAACACAGCTACGACATGATCATAAACGACCTTTATGACGACCTTGACCCCGTTTATCCGCTATTGACCCTGGATGG
The DNA here is from genome assembly GCA_900319675.1 of uncultured Bacillota bacterium. Taxonomy (GTDB): domain Bacteria; phylum Bacillota_I; class Bacilli_A; order Erysipelotrichales; family Erysipelotrichaceae; genus RUG521. The sequence goes on along the minus strand of ONPK01000013.1, from coordinate 8,320 downwards.
GATCCGTTCAGTCAGGAATGTTCTGACGGAAAACGGCATCTATGCCCTTAACCTTTCCGGTAACCGCAAGCTGAACAGAACGGATTATCTTTTAAACATCATTAAGACGATTAAGGAAGTATTCAGAAACGTTTCCGTCGTCAAGGCCTTCTCCTATCAGCACCTGCGCAGCGGTAACTATGTCATATTCGCTTCAGATTCAGAAAACACATTGCCTGACGGCGTTGAATATGACCTCACTGAAGCCCAGGTGGTAAATGATCCTGAAAAACTCAGGGAAGACTATCACGACTTTCTGGGAATCTGACCATAAGAAAATCTGCAGACTAAAAATCTGCAGATCTTTTTTTCTGATTCAAGCTGATTATGCCTTGATGAACTGCTCTACGTCGAGAACAAAGATCGTAGCTCCGCCAACCTGTACTTCAACCGGATAAGCTGCGTAGTGGTTGATGTCAAATGTTGCGGTGGCAGGAACGATTTCCGTACGTCTCTTGCTCTCAGACTTGATGAGCTCGATCAGTTCAGGAACCTTTTCATCATCTGTTCCCATTAAGAGCGTGGTATTGCCGGCTCTTAAGAATCCGCCAGTTGTTGACAGCTTTGTCATGAAATAACCGTGTTCAGTCAATACTGATGTAACTGCTGCGCTGTCATCATTTGATACTATTGCGATTACTAATTTCATTGTCGTTCTCCTTCTAAACATTAAACCTGATATGCATGATGTCGCCATCCTGCACCAGATAATCTTTTCCTTCTACTCTGAGCTTTCCTGCTTCCTTCAGGGCAGCTTCACTTCCATACTTCATTATATCATCATAACTGTAAACTTCAGCACGGATGAATCCTTTTTTGAAATCCGAGTGAATGACACCGGCACAGTCAGGCGCCTTCATGCCCTTCGTAAAGGTCCAGGCTCTGACTTCATCGGTTCCTACGGTCAGGAATGTACACAGATTCAGAATTGAATAGGCGCTTACGATGATCTCATCCAGACCGCTGGTCTTCAGTCCGAGTTCCTCAAGGAACATCTTCCTGTCCTCATCATCCAGCTGTGCCAGTTCCTCTTCCGTTCTGGCCGTAATGGCAATGACCTTATTGCCTTCCTCTTCAGCTATGGCCTTTACCTGCTGATAGTACCTGCAGTTTTCCGGATTGACTACGTCTGCCTCTGATACGTTGGCAATGTAGATGACCGGCTTGATGGTAAGCAGATTGTAGGATCTTACGATCTCTCTTTCCTCTTCGTTAAGTTCTACGCTTCTGGCAGATCTGCCTTCCAGCAGGGCTGTTTTCAGCTTCTGGAGGATCTCAAATTCCTTTACGGCATCCTTTTCCTTGCTCTGAGCCTTGCGTTCCACCTTGCTGATGCGGTTCTGAACGGTTTCCAGGTCAGCCAGTGACAGTTCGAGGTTTACGATCTCGATGTCTCTTTTCGGATCAACCGAATTTTCAACATGGGTGATCGTGTTATCGTCGAAGCATCTTACCACATGACAGATGGCATCTACTTCTCTGATGTGACCAAGGAACTGGTTTCCCAGACCCTCCCCCTTAGATGCACCTCTTACCAGTCCGGCAATGTCGGTGAATTCAAAGGTCGTTCTGATCGTCTTGCGCGGATTGAACATTGCGCTCAGCTTATCGACTCTTTCATCAGGGACCTCAACGGTCTTTACGTTTGGCTTTATGGTGGCAAATGGATAGTTGGCTGCTTCAACCTGTGACTTCGTGATGGCGTTGAACAGTGTAGACTTGCCTACGTTTGGCAGCCCTATTATTCCAGCTGTTAATGACATGTGCTATTCCTCTATTCCTTCAGCTGCGGGGATTACCTTCTTGAGTTTCTTCTCAAACTCTCTTCTTGGAAACATGACACTCGTGCCGCAGCCCAGACACTTGATCCTGATGTCAGCGCCCATTCTGATAATGCGCCACTGCTTGGACTTGTGGCACGGATGTTCCTTTTTCATTTCAACTATATCATTTAACTGATATTCCACGTTGCATCCCCCGCTCATGATTCCAATATACTATATCATTTTTCCGGCTGATTTTCATTAAGGACAGTTTATCAGCCGAATGTGTAATTAGTGTTAATTATTTTCCAGGATGATGGTTACCGGTCCGTCATTGACCAGTTCGATCTTCATGTCGGCACCGAATATTCCGGTTTCGACCCTTAATCCCAGTTCTCTCAGGCATTCATTGAAGTATTCATACAGACTTACTGCCTCCGGTCCGGATAAGGGAAATGGAAAGAATGCTTCCGCCAACATCATAGATGTTCTTATTGATCTTGCCGTTTTCATCGCTAAAAATACGCAGCTTGCTGACCTTTTCAGCCTGCTTTCTGGCAATCTCCCTGGTGTCGCTTCTGCCGAAACCGACCAGTAACATGAATCCCTGATCGATGCTTCCTGTTACCGTACCGTCAACGGTACAGCTTGCTCTTGATACTCTCTGTACAACTATTTTCATACAATCATTCTATAACATTTTCAAAAATGATAAAATATCATACAGGTGATAACCATGAAAGAACCACTGGCATTCAAATTAAGACCGGACAGACTGGACGATGTGCTCGGACAGGAACATCTGACCGGTGAAAACATGATATTAAGACGCTGTGTTGAACAGCAGCGTCTCTTTTCAATGATCTTCTACGGCCCGCCAGGCTGTGGAAAGACCACTTTAGCCATAGCTTTAGCCAATGAGCTCAATGTTCCCTACCGCCTGTTCAATGCCGTGACCTCAAATAAGAAGGATCTTACCGATCTGTTTGAGGAAGCCAGACTTCTGCCGGGACTGATAATCATAATTGATGAGATCCACCGCCTGAACAAGGACAAGCAGGACCTGTTACTGCCGCACATTGAATCAGGACTCATTACTGTCATTGGCGCAACGACCGCAAACCCCTATTTCGCCATCAATCCGGCGATCAGATCCAGATGTCACCTGCTGGAAGTCAAACCCCTGACATCTGAAGACATAAAAACGGCTGTCAGAAATGCCATTAAGTCACCTAAGGGATATAATGGTACACTGACCGTTACCGATGAGGCTCTGAACATCATCAGTGATCATAGTAACGGTGACCTCAGGTATGCCTACAACATCCTTGAGATCTGTGCCGTCGGCTGTGTAAATAATACAATAGACAGAGATCTGGTAATAAAGTACTCACCGCTGGTCAACATGAACATCGATCACAGTGACGACGGACATTATGATGCAGTAAGTGCCCTGCAGAAATCCATAAGAGGCAGCGACGTCAACGCCGCCCTGTACTATCTGGCCAGGCTTATAATGGCCAATGACATGGATTCAATTGAAAGAAGGCTTACGGTAATTGCCTATGAAGACATAGGGCTGGCCAATCCGGCCGCCTGTGCCAGAACAATGAGCGCAATAGATGCCGCAAAGAGAGTCGGCTTCCCGGAAGGCATGATACCTCTGGGAGATGCCGTAATAGAACTGGCCCTTTCACCAAAGTCAAAATCCGGTAACAACGCCATTCACGCAGCCTATGACTTAGCCACCAGCAAGGCCTATGACATTCCAATGTACCTGAGGCTTACACCTGTCGGCTTAAGTGACGAAGACAAGTATGATTATGCTGATCCTTCAAAGTGGCACAGGATCCAGTACCTGCCTGATGAGATCAAAGACATAGAATTCTACAAGCCTAATACCAGCAGCAGCTATGAAAAAGCACTGGCTGATAACTATGAGAAGCTAAAACAGTATTACAGAACCAGTAAATTAAGAGATCTGAACAGAAAATAACGTCCTGGTGGACGTTTTTTCTATTTCTTACGGTCATTGAGTATTCTCTTTCTGTATACAGGCATGCCAATTAGTATGACCAGAACCAGTAAGGAGGCTGCCAGAATAAGTGAAATAATGGTTTCGACCCAGCTGACATCGCCGACTGACATCCTGCAGGGCATGAATATCATTGAAAACACCGGAACAAAGGAAAGAATGATTGAAAAAGGAGCCTTGAAAAATTCTGCCGTTCCCTTTATCAGCAGAAAGTAATAACCGGCCGCAGCCGCCAGGTAAAACGGCCCCTGATATGTTCCGGTATCGTCACTGTTGGTAAACCCGCTGAAGAATATCAGCATCAGAGTCTGGATGGTCAGAATGCCGGCCATCACCAGTAAGGCAGTAAACAGCAGTCTTCCTGAGCTTGTCTCCATGACAGAACTGACGGTTTCTGCAGGCAGGATCCTGACCAGAAACGCCAGCAATCCCTGTAGTCTGTCTTCCAGATATCTTTCAATGAGCCAGAACGACACCATTATCATGAGCGCAAATCCCTGAAGGAAAAGTGAAAGATAGGCAATCAGGATCTTGGAAAGAAAATGCGTCCTTTCACTTACGGAAGTAAGGATAAGTCCCAATGTATTTGTGGCCTTTTCATAGACTACTTCGTTGGCTATGAGATTGCTGTAGGAAAGAATCAGAAAATAAACAATCGAGACGATTACCCAGGGCTGATTACCGTCTTCTTCATCTTCAGTACATAATTGGGTCAGGGTTATCTTATTATATTCATCTATGTATCCCTTTGTCTTAAGATCTGCCTTTTCGTAATATTCACCGGTAATTATCCCGATGATGTCATTTCTGATCTTCTCAACGACCTTTTCATCCAGTTTCCCGTCAGATTTAAGGACCCATCCGTCATCAAAGCATAATACGTTAGTTCCTTCATTACCTGTTTCATACTTCAGGCCATCATGCCTGATCTTCAGAAACCGTTCATGATATCTGCCTATGGATTGATCAAGACATATTGTTGTATTTTCAATGTTCATGAACCAGTCAATGTGAGTCGCAAATCCCAGAATTACCAGCAGTAACAGATTCATGATGACTGTCATCCTGTTTCTGAACCTCTTATTGAGAGAAAACAATACCAGTTCCTTCATCTTAGTGCCTCTATCAGATCACTTATGGTCATCGGAGCCACGCTGTAGGATATGACGTTGCTGTTTGACCTCACAGTTTTCAGCAGTGTATCAGCCTTCTCCTCATCCTGTACAATGCATGCCGTGACATTCCCGCTTCTCTGCTTGGTGATTGCCTGTTCTCTGGTTATGGTCAGATCCCTGTCATTAACAAACCTTACGGTCCTTCTTCTGTCATTTTCCAGCTGTTTCCTGGTAACGTTTATCCTGATCTTGCCGTCTTTAAGATATAAATATCTGTCGCATATGTCCTGAACCTGCTGATGCTGATGGGAAGAAAGAACGATTATCTTCCCTGCCTTTCGTTGTTCATCCAGTACCCTTTGGAACAGAGCAATGTTGCTCTGTTCCAGCCCGGTCCACGGTTCATCCATTATTACCACGTCCGGATCATGCAGAAGACTGATTATAAGCTGTATCTTCTGCTGATTTCCCTTCGACAGCTGCATCGGCAACATGTCCCGATATCTTACCGTCTTGGTCTTGTCCAGCCAGTGATCTATCTCTGATCTGATGTTACCTTCACTCATGCCCTTAAGCTTGCCAAAGAACATCAGCTGTCTTTCAACGGTAACATCGTACATCATGCTCCGTTCCTCAGGCAGATACCCCATCTTTCTGACATCCAGTTTCCTTCTGTTATAGGTCACTTCCCCTTCATCTGCCTTTAATAACCCCAGCATTATCTTGAACGTTGTCGTCTTTCCGCTCCCGTTAGCCCCAAGCAGTGACACTATCTCACCCTTCTGTGCCTTGAAGCTGAGAGAAGACAGCACTTCCCTGTCTCCGTATTTCTTTCTAAGATTTCTAACTTCCAGCATGATCAATCCTCTTTAATCTATTGTCAGAAGAGATGTCATTACCTTATATTTCCCGGGAAATATTAAACCCCGTTCCAATTGGAACGGGGTATGTTCTTTAACTAATATTGTTATTCTCCTATGCCGACGTAACCGGTCTGTTCAATGATGTATTGCCCGTCTTCACTAAGCAGGAAATCCAGCACCTTCTCAACGTTAGGGTTGGTTTCATTTTCCAGGGTAACACAGTACAGACCCGTTACCAGAGGATATGAACCGTTTCTGATGTTTTCCGTGGTTGGATATACCCCATCAATGCTCAGTATCTTAACGTTTTTCTCCTGCATGAGTCCTTCAATGAAGTAGCGGAATGAATAACCCAAGGCACCATCCTCATTGGCATAGTTGGCAACGACCTTTACGATGCCGTCCTTCGCATTATATTGCTCGTATGACTTGGGCTCCTTTAAGGTAACATCTCCCATGAAATACTCCATCATTGTCTGACTTCCTGAACCTTCCGGTCTCTGGAAAGCCACGATTGCCTGGTTCTTACCGCCAACTTCCTTCCAGTTGGTAATGTCACCGTGGTATATGGCTCTTAACTGTTCTGAAGAGATATCGGAAACAGGATTGTCGTTTTCAACAAAGAATACAAAGGCCTCTTTGCCTATGAGTGTCTGTCTTAATGTCTTGTCATATGACTTGGCATATTCCGTCTGTTCCTTGGACGGTCTTGCTCCAAACAGCATATCGATCTTTCCATCTACCAGACGGTAATACCCGTTCACGGTATTGGTGAAGGTGACTATCTTTCCATTATATTTATCATTCTTATACTGTTCTTCTATCTTATCAATGTCCTTGTATATGGCCTTGGCGACGGCGCTGTATACCGGATAACAGGCTTCAGCCCCGTCCAGTACAGGCATGCCTGATTCATTTTCTATTATCAGCGAAGGTTCATGATCCAAAGTAACCAGCTTGCTGGGATCACTGTAAACCATGTAATCCGTAAAGTCGGTACTGGAATAACCGTTCATGTACTTGAATCCGTGTGCTGCGTATCTGACTTCATCGCGGTTGTTATAGAAGAATGTGGTTCACAAGCAGTACGCAGTGCAGGATGAGAATGCAGAATATGTATGCCCAACCGCTCCAGCCCACGAAAAATACGATTAGAATGAACGGCAGAAACGGCAGTAACGGTACAAACATGATCAGATGCAATGCTGATGCCATCAAGCCGCCCTTTATCCATACAACTATCGTAAACAGGGCAAAAACGGCTGCCGTAAAGACCAGATAAAATCTCATCAGCTTTTCATCTGCAGTCACTTTCTTATGTTTTACGATGAAATACCACAGATAAAGCAGCCCAGCGTTAAGAATTATCTGTAATATGCTTACGGGCTGGTCAATTCCAAAATACATCATGAACACTACGTTCAGTGCTGACAACAGGAAATTCACCAGAAAATAATGCAGTAACATTCAGATCTCTCCCTTTTTTAGTAACCCTGCTTCTTGTTAACAACGTGCTCCAGAAGTTCATTATTCACGTAATGTCTCAGATTAACATAGAAAATGTCTGAAACATTATCAACTGTCACATTTGTCCCATCTCCGGCTGATACATGAGGAGTGATGAATACGTTTCTGGCCTTCCATAATGGATGGTCTGCCGGTAACGGCTCCGGATCAGTAACGTCCAGACAGGCAGCAGCCAGATGACCTTCATTCAATACCCTTACCAGATCATCGGTAACTATTGCCGTACCTCTGCCGACATTGACAAGAATGGCATTCTTTTTCATGAGTCTCAGTCTTCTTTCATCGATCATGTGAACGGTCTTGTCCGTATGCGGTACTGACAGAGTAACGATGTCTGCCCTTGGCAGTAATTCATCAAGCTCATCTATGGTATGCAGTTCGTCAACAAAATCAGGCTTTTCGTGAGCTGTACGCTGTACGCCGATGACATAGGCATTGAATGCCTTCATTCTCTTTGCCAGCTCACCGCCAATGTTTCCCATTCCTATGCACAATACCGTACTGCCGGCTATGGTTCCTACGGCTCCAAGTCTCTTCCAGATGCAGTTTTTCTGATCTTCATAGTAGTCTTCAAGCCTCTTCATGGCCATTAATACGAAAGCCATCATGTGTTCCGACATTGCCGTGCCGAAGGCACCGGCGCAGTTGGTCAGTATCACGTCTTCAGGTATGTCGGTGTATCTGTTGGCACCGGCACTCTGCAGCTGAAGCCATCTGAGTTTTTCACACTTCTCCACCAGTGAATGGGGAATGTTGCCCATTATGACCTCTGCATCCCTGACGATCTCCTCTGTCAGAGTCATTCCGTCAGCGAAAAGGATCTCTGCATCCTTAAGTTCAGCATACTTCTTCTTCTGTTCCTCGGTTACCGGTATGGTTATTATGACTTTCATGGCCGCATCTCCTTTGTATTATTGTAGATGTATATATAAATAGTATCACATAAGGCTGCTGCACATAAAGACAGGTGCCAGCAAT
>ONPK01000189.1 GCA_900319675.1 uncultured Bacillota bacterium | reverse complement strand
CCTTCTCATCATCGGTATGCAGCTCATAGATAGGATTCCAGTAGGCATTGTCTGAATAAAAGCTTATCCTGAAAGGATACTCTCCTGCTTCTTCGGCAAGGACATCAGCGGACACATAGAGTTCCTCACTCTTCTGCTTTATCTTCTTAAGTTCCTTATTGAGAACTTCCTTTTCATCATTCAGTTTTCTGATCTCCTCATCAAGCCTTTCCAGGGCTTCAGGGAGCTTTTCTATGTAACCGGTAATGTCTTCCACGGTCGCATTGTTTCGGTTGGAGAAGTCAGCGTTAACGAGCCATAATTCAGACTGTCTGGTCTTGGAAGTTATCCGGGAATCTACCTCAGCGATCTTCCTCTCCGTTTCCCTTAACAGTTCCTTCTTCTCTTCATCGGTCAGCCTCTTGACCTGAACATTTGAGCCGGACAGCTTCCCGGTAACGAACAGCTTTACGGTATCCTCGTTGGTACCGTTCAGTAATCCGGCGATCCTCACGCTGTTAGTACCCTTCTCCAGGTGCATTACGCCTTCAGAGGTAACGGTAAAGCCCCTGCGGTACAGAGAAATTTCCCTGATTACAGTATTTATCATCTATTATCACTCCTTATTATTTTTCAATGATTACCTATATTCTATCATACAAAGACACCCTGAAATAAAAAAAGGAAGGAAAACCTTCCTAAATCTCTGCCACCTTCTGAAATTCCACCAGATAGCCATCCGGATCAAGAATGAAGAATGAGTAAACCGGATACTTCGGATGCATCTGCGGCTTTCTGTAGACATTGCAGGAATCCTTCAGCATCTCATATCTGGCCATTACTTCCTCATTGGTTGATAGATTCAACGACAGGCAGACACCCTTGGGACCTGATAACGGTTTTCTGCCGTCATCATACTGGCAGAATCCCCAGTAACCGTAGCCCGTATCAAAGATGTACAGGGAATCGCCCTGCTTCTGGGCAATCTTTAGACCCACTACATCCCTGTAGAATTTCAGTGTCTCATCAATGTCGCTGACCGGCAGGAATACCACACTGCTTTCATCCTTCATGTCACACCTCCGAATAAGAAAAAATAACCGCATGAAACGGTTATTTATCTGACTACTTACGTAAGCCTAAACGTTCAATAAGAGTACGGTAACGGTTGATATCGCTGTTACGCAGATATGTCAGCAGATTACGTCTGCGGCCGACCATCTTCATCAATCCACGGTAAGAATGGAAATCCTTCTTATTGGCCTTCAGGTGTTCATTCAGACGGTTGATGGTAGCTGTTAAAACGGCAACCTGAACTTCTGGTGATCCTGTATCGCCCTCATGGATGGCGTACTCTTTGATGATGCTCTGTCTTTCTTCCTTACTTAACATCGTCTTTCCTCCTGTTTTCAATAGTCCTTCCCAACCAAGCAATGCGTCGAGGAAACGCAGAACCTAGTCCGAAAGCCTTCTTATATTATCACAACCACGACATGAAATCAACAAGAATATCGTTTAAAACGAGCATTCCTTCCGACGTTGTTCTGAGATATCCGTCACTTAGCCGTATCTTTCATCGTACTTAGCGATGTTTATGCCCTCAATCAGTCTTAATCCCATCATGATGGCCTCAAAGCGCAGGTCTTCCCTGCCCAGCCTTACGACATTGTCCCGGTGATTTCCCTTCAGGTATTCAACGAAGTTGCGGGTATTGTCATAACGCTCATTGCCGATCTTGCCGCTGGCAGCCAGTCCCGCTCCATAGTAGTCTTCATAGTGCCAGTAGATCATGTTATGCCTTGATTCATGGTGAGCCAGACAGAAGTTTGAAACCTCGTACTGCCTGTAGGAATGTTCATTAAGGAAATTTCTGATCCGGCAGTACATCTGATATCTGATCTCGTCAGCAGCCAGCTGATAGCCCTTCATTCCCAGAATGGTATCCGGATGGACTTCTAGCTCATATATCGATATGTGGGTAATGTCCATGTTGACGGCCGTCTGCAGGTCATTCTCCAGCATTTCCATGGTCTGGCTCTTAAACCCGTACATTAAGTCGATTGAACGGTTCTTAATGCCCACCTTATCCAGGTAGTACATGGTGTTGATGGTATCCAGATTGTTATGGCTTCTTCCCATCTCATTCAGCAGTCCCTCATTGAAGCTCTGAATGCCGATAAGGCGACGGCTTCTCACAGTAAGCTCTACTATGTAGAAGGTGCAAACATTCTTGCAGCTTATGACGCAGCTTCAGAAAGCTTCGTTCAGATTAACGCTGATACAGGAATGACAACTGTCGCTTTCTCTGGTGGTTCAGGCACGAATGGTGCTCCTGCTACAGGTGAAGTTATTAATGGCGCTTCCTATTCACCGTCCACGAGAACTCTTACATTTAGTGTTGTTAAGCTGACAGCTACTAATGTTGAGTACAAAGCAGCTTCTGGAAACGATCCAGCAGTTTCAGTAGAAGATGCTCTTGATACATTGAATGGTAGTGATTCAACTGCTGGTTCAGTCGCTAAGGCTGTCAAGGATGCTGTTGA
>ONPK01000026.1 GCA_900319675.1 uncultured Bacillota bacterium | reverse complement strand
ATGAACCCAGGATCCCCGGTTTGGCGCTAACTTTATCACCATCAAGCGTGATCCTGAACTTCTGCTGATTGACGGCTGTAGGTGCCAGCAGGGCAGCTTCTACGCCTCTTTTGAACCAGGCAGGAGAATCCTCATGGATGTTACTGACAGCTGAAGATGACTTGTTCTTGCTGGGAACACCCTGAGTCTTGCCATAGCCTAGTGCTATGACGATGACTTCAGTCTCATCCGGGTTGATGATGGCCTTGCTCTTGCCGTGAGTCATTTTGGCCCAGCAGGTGTTCAGACCCAGTTCCTGGGCTCTGAGCACGACCATTTCGCCATAGAAACCGCATCTTTCCTCCAGGTCTTCAGCGTTCCTGCCTATTACGGCAATGTAGTTGTTACATCCGGAGAACTTACCGTAATGAGCAAGCCGGCTGTTGAAACATTCGGGTTCATCATAGATGATCTGCATGTGCAGGCTGCCCTGTCTGTTCATCTCCTCAGTGTATTCATCAAGAAGTTTTCTGATGTCTTCGGGTATTCTCTTATCCGTATACTGTCTTACGCTGTGACGCTGCTTCATTAGTTCAATTATGTCGTTCATGTAGTTCTCTCCTTTACTGCCTTACAGTCTGTGGAATACCGGCTTCATCTTTTCAAATGTACAGAATTCCTCAAAGCCGATCTCCTTAAGTATCTTCATGGCTTCATCGATGTGATCGCCCAGATAGCGGACGTAGTGGGCATCTGAACCTATGGTTATGATCCTGCCGCCAAGTTTCCTGTACAGCTTCAGGATTTCCCTGGATGGCTGCGTGTCATTTAATTCATAATGCCATGAAGAGGTATTGATCTCGATTCCCTTGCCGTCGGCTATGGCTGTCTTAAGTATCTCCGTTATGATGTCCCGTACCTTTTCAAATGGATAAACGCTGTTATCGTCGTACCTGGCAATCAGGTCAAGATGAGCCAGGACGCTGTAGTTCTTAAAGGTTCTTATCACCTTGAGAATTTCATTGTAATATCCTTCATTGTATTCCTGCTGGCTCTTGCCGCTTTGATAGCTCTGATCCCATAAGGTCAGGTTGTCTATCTGGTGCATGGATAACAGGATAAAGTCCAGTTCATTCTCATATCTTTCAAACAGGCTTTCAAATCGGTCAACAGTACCTGACTGAATACCAAATTCAAGACCTTTCCTGATGCGCATCTTTCCTTCATAGGCTTCCTGCATTACGGTAAGCTTGCTGAAGTATTCAGGATAATTGACGTTGGCCAGGGGGTTGCGGCTGTCCGGATCAAAGCCTTTTTCATTGGTGATGATCCACTCGATGTTGCCTTCGTCCNNTCTTTCTTGATGCCGTAGTCAACATGGTCAGTAAAACAGATCTCGTCCAGTCCGAGTTCGATCGCTCTTTCGATCTGCGTTTCCATTAATTCCCTGGAATCATCAGAAAATTCTGAATGAATGTGGTAATCCGTTCTCATTATCCGTTTCCTGCCTTCATTCATAATTCTAGCATATCAGTCCTGCGGATTTTCCTTCAGTTGACTGAGATAATGTCCGAAAAATGCGGTAGGTTGTTAAGTCAACTGCCTGAAGCCGTGTTATAATCTAATTGAAGATAGCCTCTGAAAAGGCCAGGGGCATGGAGGATAGTATAATAATGAAGAAAAGAGTAAGACTTTTTACAGTTCTGTTGTCAGTCCTGTTGGTTTTCTCGTCCTTCGCAGCAACGGCAGAAGTTCACGCAGCAGGTAACACCGCAACATTTACCAACGCTGCTCAGCTTGCCAATTACGTAAGCGACGGTTATAACCAGGGCACAAAGGGACCGATCACCATCACCAAGGGTACGCTGAAGAAGACCTTCTCCAGCAAGGAGATCTATCTGGTTACTCTGTCAGGAACCGAATGGGTATTCAATCAGTCAACGGAAGCTCTGACCGACCTGTTTGCCGGATTCAATCTGGGGAATGCATATTACTATAATGTCGTTAATGTCATTCTGCAGAATGTTCCAAAGGGAGCCAATCTGGTACTGGCCGGACACTCATTAGGCGGCATGATCGCTCAGCAGGTAGCAGCTGACGCAACGATCAAGGCAAAGTACAATGTTCTCAATACCGTAACATTCGGCTCACCGTTACTGGCAGCCGGATTCCGTGAAGGAACGGTAAAGCGTCTCGGCGACATATCTGACATCGTACCGTTACTGTCAGGCAATCTGTTTGTTACGCCAATCAGAGCACTGCTTGGCCTGAACCGTGAAAACGGTGGTTATTATCTGAAGCCGATCACAGCTCACAAGGAGAGCTACAAGCGTGAGGATGTCTGGAGCAGCTATGACGCAACGGGAACAAAGTACGGTGGAGCCAAGCTGATCCTTGATCTCGACACCAGAAGGTTCTATCAGTCACCGATCATTGACTGGTAATAAGATCTTACAGTTAACATGAAAATTGACAGGGATGTCTGAAAACAGATGTTCCTGTCTGTTTTTTTGTTATAATGGATAAGGAAATACATATACAAATAATCTGAGGTAAGTTATATGAAGACAGAATGGTTTAAGAACGCCGTGGTCTATCAGGTCTATCCTTTCAGCTTCCGTGACAGCAATAATGACGGCTGGGGAGACATTGAGGGCATCATATCCAAGCTTGACTACATTAAGGATCTGGGAGCGACGGCGATCTGGTTTTCTCCGCTTTACAAATCTCCCGACTATGACTATGGCTATGACATCGCTGACTATAAGGCCATAGATGAGAAGTTCGGCACGATGCAGGACTTTGAGCGTCTTGTTGATGAATGTCATAAGAGAGATCTCAAGGTCATCATGGACATGGTGATGAATCACTCGTCAACTGAACATCCATGGTTCAAAGAGGCCATCGCCAACCCAGATTCCCCATACAGGGACTACTACATCATCCGCAAGGGCAGATGGGAAAAGGACAGGCTTTTACCGCCGACAAACTGGATCTCCTCATTTACAGGCACGGCCTGGGAAAGGATAGGAGAAACTGACGAGTTTTACCTGCATCTGTTCTGTAAGGAACAGGCTGACCTCAACTGGGAGAATCCGGAAGTTAGAAGGGAATTCGTAGAAATACTGAATTACTGGATGGATAAGGGCGTTGACGGTTTCCGCTTTGACGTCTTCAACATGATATCCAAGGTCTATCCGTTCGCTGATGACTTTGACAGGAATGCCTTCCAGAGAGGCGGCAGATTCTTCATTGACGGACCGCGCATGCACGAGTTTCTGAAGGAACTCAATGAAAAGGCTCTTTCCCATTATGACAGCTATACGGTTGGTGAATCATACCATCCTTCCAGGGAAGCTGCCCTGGCTTACGTCAAGAAGAGCGACAATGAGCTGGACACCATCTTCGACTTCAACCATCTCGATGCCGATAACATTGACGGCAAGAAGTTCTTCTGGAAGCCGTTTGATCTGCTGCAGTTCAAAAAAGGACTGTTTGAACCGCAGGCCGCCACTTACGGCTGCGGCTGGAATACCCTGGTACTGGAGAATCATGACACTCCAAGAAGCGTCAGCCGTTTCTCCATCGATACCAGACACTACCGCTATGAAGCAGCTACAATGCTGGCAACGGTGACCTACATGGGCTTCGGCATCCCGTTCATCTACATGGGTCAGGAAGTTGGTCTCACCAACTGTCAGTTTGACAGCATGGATGAACTCAAGGATCCGGTAAGCCATTTCGTCTACGATCTGATGACCGGTTACGGCATGCCTAAGAAACTGGCCTTCAGCTTCATTAAGTACGGGGCCAGAGATCATAACAGAGTCCCGATAGCCTGGGATGACACGGTAAACGGTGGCTTCAATGAAGGCCATGAAACCTGGCAGAAGGTGAATCCGAATCATAAGGAGATAAACGTCGCTGCTGACCTGAGCAGTGAAAAATCAATATACAGGTACTATCAGCAGCTGCTGAAGATCAAGAGGACTGATGAGGCAGCCATATATGGCGAGACGGTTGAATATGACCATGCCAACAGAAAGGTCATAGCCTACAGCCGACAGTACAATCGCAGAAGACTGTTTGTTGTTGGCAATTTCAGTAAGTCCACGGTAAAATATGAACTCCCTGTATGGGTGAGGGACGCTGACATACTGCTGGATAACTATCCGGGCCTGGAATGGAAGGGCTCAGGAGTAGTTCTTAAGCCTTATCAGGCTCTGATATTTGAAGAAAAGCAGGTGTAACGATCAGATGAACATGAAAAAAGTAGGGCAGGAAATGAGCGTCTTCATGGGACTGTGCATGAGTTTTGTTCTCACTGCAGTCGGTCTCATCACTTCCGGCCACTTCACACTCATAGATTTTCTTCTTAACTTTGTCATCAGTTTTCTCCTGGCGCTGATCCTGGGACTCGCTATTCCGGTCCGCAGCATCGTTGAGGTTACGGTCAGAAAACTGGGACTTGATCATGAAGGCTTCAGAGCCAGACTGCTGGATGCCCTGATCACCAGTCTGATCTATTCTCCGATAATGACCTTCCTCATGGTCTACATTGCCTACAGGACAGCAGTGGCACATGGGGCCAGGATAACACTGGGACCGATGCTCATGAAGGCTGAGCTTATCTGCCTGCCGGTAGCCTTTGTGCTGAGCTTCATTCTTTCTCCAATCATTCTTAAGTTCGTGCTTAAGAGAAACGGAATAAGTACGGATAAGTGATGAGTGACACAGTAACCGTTAATGACAGGCTGTACCGGATCATCAGGCTGCTTGGCCACGGCAAGGGAGGTTACTCCTATCTGGCAGAGCGTGACGGCAGCTACTTTGTCGTAAAGAAGATACATCATGAACCGTGTGATTATTATGCCTTTGGCGACAAGATCGAAGCGGAATGCCGGGATTATGAAAGGCTCAGAAAGATCGGCATCCCGATGCCTGAGATGATAGACGTCGACCGTGATGAAGAGATCATCGTCAAGCAGTACATTGAAGGTGAAACGGTGTCGGAGATCCTTGAAAGAGGAGCTTCCGTGAAAGAACTACTGCCGCAGATCAGGGAAATGGCAGAGCTGGCCAGGGAAAACGGCCTGAACATTGACTATTATCCAACCAATTTCGTAGTACATGACGGTAAGCTCTGGTACATAGATTACGAGTGCAACGAGTACATGGAAGAATGGAACTTTGAAAACTGGGGTAGCAGATATTGATTACCTTAGGAGATAGATATGAAATTATACGCAATCATTGTTGGAACGGTTGCCCTGATCATCGGCATTTATGCCAATGCCATAAACAGGGGCAATACAAAATACATCATGCAGTATCACCAGAATAACGTCGGTGAAGCTGACCGCAAGGCCTATGGCAGGGAAATCGCCAGAGGTCTGTTTGTGCTGTGCGCGACGATGGCCTTAAGCGCAATGGCTGATCTGCTTACGGACGTGCCTCTGGTGCCTCTGAGCATTCTGGCGGCCGGTTACATAATCTCCATGATAATGCTTGTCAGAACGCAGAAGAAGTACAATGGAGGAATGTTCAGTTAATACTCAGGAACTGGAAACAGTTCCTTTTTCATGAAAAAACGGCACAGATGACTGTGCCGTTTGACTTCATGGTCGGAATATCGGGATTTGAACCCGAGACCTCTTGAACCCCATTCAAGCGCGCTACCAAGCTGCGCTATATTCCGGTCATGACCATTGTAAGACATTTACGAAAAATATTCAAATAAACACTGTATAACAGTTGACAACAGTTATACACTGTTATACACTGTTTATGAGGTTGATAAATATGCGCATCATTATAAACAACAACTCAATGGTTCCAATCTATGAACAGGTGATATCTCAGATCAAGAGTGAGATAATCTCCGGCAGTCTGCCGGAAGGTCAGATCCTGCCGTCAGTAAGAGCCCTGGCTGCTGAACTAAAGATCAGTGCCCTGACGGTAAAGAAGGCCTATGACATGCTTGAGGCTGAAGGCTTTGTCACCACGGTTCATGGCAAGGGAACGTTTGTCAATGCCGCTGACTTGCAGCTGGCCTATGAAGCCAGAAGAAAGGCGGTGGAGGATGATCTCGCCAAGGCCATCCAGCAGGGGGTATCTGCCGGATTAAGCAAGGATGAAATCAGGGAGATCATCGGCATTTTAATGGAGGAATTGTTATGATTACGATTGAAAATCTGGTTAAGAAATACCGGGATTTTGAACTTAATGTATCCCTGGAGATACCTGACGGTCAGGTCTGCGGTCTGGTCGGAAAAAACGGCGCCGGCAAGAGCACGACCATCAAGTCCATACTGGGACTGGTGAGACCTGATTCTGGCAAGGTAATAGTAATGGGAAAGAACGTTGCCGACATGAAGGCAAATGACAAGCAGAACATCGGAGTGGCTCTGGCAGAGTCAGGATTCAGCGGGTATCTGACCGTAAATGACGTGATTGCCATTCTGAAGAACATGTATGAAGACTTTGATGAGGATTACTTCCGTCATCTGTGCATCAGGTTTGACGTGCCGTTAGGCAAGGTGATCAGAGAGTTTTCAACAGGCATGAAGGCCAAGGTAAGAGTGCTGAGTGCCATCAGTCATAAGGCGAAACTGCTGATAATGGACGAACCGACCAGCGGTCTGGACGTCGAGGCCAGAAATGACATCCTGGACATATTGAGAGAGTATCTGAAGGAAAACGAGGACTGTTCGATCCTGATTTCCTCACACATCTCCTCAGACCTGGAGAATCTCTGCGATGACATCTATCTTATCAATGATGGTAAGATCATCCTGCATGAGGATACCGACAGGATCCTGTCCAGCTATGCCATTCTCAAGGTTGACGAAGAGACTTACGGTAAGATGGACAGAAGCTATGTCCTGAAGGAAAAGAAGGAAAGCTACGGATACCGCTGTCTGACTGATCAGAAGCAGTTCTACATGGAAAACTATCCGGAAATAGTCATGGAAAACGGCAGCATCGATGATCTCATTCTGATGCTGACGGGGAGGTAGGAAAGATGAAGGGATTATTAGTCAAGGACATGTGTCTGATGCTTCAGCGCAAGCAGACACTGCTGCTCTTTCTGATCATAAGTGTGGTCATGAGTTTCACATTTGAAGGCAGCTTCATAGTTATCTACGCTTCAATGCTCATGATGATCGCAGCCATGGGGACGATAAGCTACGATGAATTTGATAACGGCTTTCCGTTTCTGTTCTCATTGCCAATAGACTGCAAAACCTACGTAATGGAGAAATACGCATTCTGTTTCGGCATGGAGCTGGTGGGAATGATTGCCGGGCTGATCCTGATGTTTGTTTCCTCAATGGTCACCGGAAAACCTGTTGAAACGGATGGCCTGATCGCAGGCACTGTCGGATCATTCCTCGGCATGGCCATGGTCTGTGCCGTATTGATCCATGTTCAGCTTAAGTACGGCATCGAGAAGAGCAGACTGGTTCTGTTCGGAATCTATGGCGTCATTGCCCTGGTACTGCTGCTGTTCACAAACTACTTCAAAGCACATCCAATTGCCGAGGCAACGGGTCTGGTGAGGGCAATCATAGACTTTGCCATCAGAAATCCGGCTCTGTTACTGGTGATCATAGCTGCTGTACGGGTGGGAATCATCTTTGTCATGTATGCTGTTACAGTAAGGATGATGGAGAAGAAGGAATTCTAGAATGATGAAGTATGTTAACCTGAGACAGATTCCTGAACTGAAGCAGCAGGCTGCTGAATGGTTCCATGAAAAATGGCATGTGCCGACGCAGGCCTATCTGCAGTGCATGGAAGACTATCTTGAAGGCAGAACGGAACTGGGATGGTATCTGTGCCTTGAGGACGATGATATCGTCGGAGGTCTGGGAGCAATAGAAAACGACTTTCACGAAAGAAAGGATCTTGCGCCTAACATATGTGCGGTATATGTTGAAGAAAAATGCCGCAAAAGGGGCATTGCCGGAAAACTGCTGAACATGGCGGTGGAGGATCTCAGGGAAAAGGGAATATCACCGGTCTATCTGGCAACTGAACACACCGGTTTCTATGAAAGATACGGCTGGAAGTTTCACTGCATGGCTAAGGAAGAAGATTCTGATCATCTGACCAGAATGTACATTCACAAATGAAAACAGGGAGTTGCCTCCTTGTTTTTTATTGTCTAATGGTGTTTTGAATCTTGCTGACGGCTTTCTGCAGGTCTTCAGGAGCGATGACGCCCGCTGATAAAGGATAACCATTGGCGCTGTAGAGCGGATATTTATCATATGTGGCAGTAAGTCTCTGCGTTTCTACGGTCCACTTGTTGTAGAGCATGCCTTCTGATATTAGATAGTTCAGCAGATCTCTGTGATCCATGTCCGTTGCGACGGATCCTTTCAGAACGTCAATAAGTCCGTTGACTTCTCCAAGGTATTCACCGCGGTTATTGTACAGATCAATGATGTCACTGAAGCCATTGACCGATATGTTCTTATCGCTGATTTTTTCCTTCAGTTCTTCAATTATGCCGCTGTATATTGCCTTGAAGTTTTCCCAGCGGTTATCATAGCCATTCAGCAGGCGGTCACTCTCACGTACATATATCAGAGCTCTGTTTCCATCCATGTCGTTAGATCCTCTGCTGAAACTGTCAAATCGCTCTTCCCAGCCGTCATCAGTTCTTATTTCCGTAAATGTATTGAAGAATTCGGAATTGTATATCGTTATGCCGCCAAGATGATCGATCAGATCAGCAAAACCAGAGTAATTGAATCTGATGAAGTAGTCGATCCTGATGTCCAGAGCATCTTCCACTGCCTTTTTCCAGGTTCCCACGCCATAGAATGAGGCATCTGTCAGACGGTCTTTTCTTTCAGTATTTCCATCAAGGTCAACAAGCAGGTCATATGGAAGTATGGTATAAACGATCTTCCTGGTTTTCGGATTGACTGTCAGCAGCATGTTGGTGTCTGAACGGTTAAGGAAGTCATCGTCTGTCTTTATTCCCCGGGCATCATTGCCGCTGATCAACACCGTGAACGGTTCCTTGCGGATGTCAGGTTTACCGTCAGCGTTCAGACCGGTTGAGATTTCTTCATCATACTGGTACTTGACACGTGCTCCTGCCAGAAATCTGTCCGTATTCCAGAAATCTCCGGCAAGCTCAACGATTTCTTCCGGCAGAACCAGAGACATGGAGTCATGATCAGTTTTGTTGACAAAGGTATGCCAGCTGGCAAACATTTCCAGAGGTGACGGGAAAGTTCTGACCTGAACGTCAGTGTTTCTGGCCTTCAAACCATCGAGAAATGCCTCGATGTCACAGGTATTGTACTGTTCCAGCATGGATGTCTTGACGGTGTGGTTATCGACATCGTCAATGATCATGTAATATGTATGATTGATCAGATAGGTTGAATGAGCTGTATTTTCCGGAACGACCGTAAGCACCTTTGCCACACTGTCTACGACCTTGTTTACGGTGATATCAGCGAATATTCCAGCTCCGCATATGATTATAAGAAGCACTGACACAAGATACTGAAACCACTTCCTGTTAGCCTTAAGAGCTATGATCAGACAGATGAGATTCAGAGCCAGAAGAACACCGGCAATAATTAAGATGAAAGTACTGTTGATATACCTGCCCTTTAAGAGCATGAACATCCACACGGCGGACAGGATGATCACCAGCACAGCCGTTACCATTGAAAATGGTCTTATTCTTGATTTACTGCTATCCATATTGAAAACCTCTTGTAATGTACCACGTATATACTAACACATGTAAATGGTTACATGTTGGCTCTTTTTGTTGACGGGTACCGGCAACGTGGTAAACTGAAGTTGTAGAGGTGAACATGATGAAAAAGATAATGAAAGCACTCTTATCCCTGCTGATGATCGTTCCGATTTCCGGCTGCAGTGGGGAAAAGACTGTCGGCAAGGACATAAAGATCGATGACATAACGGAGTTTTACTATACGTATTCATCATCAACTAATCCCCCGGACTATCAGAGATACCGCTTCTATGTTGATGATGGCAAATACATGTTCTATCACGAGGCCAGAAAAGGAGACCACTGGCCGTTAACGGAAGATGACATAACCGTATCCGGTAAGGTGGAACTCACCGAAGAGCAGTGGAAGGAGTTCTTTAAACTGCTTGAAAACGGAAAGGTAAAGAAGAGGGAAGAGCATCTGGAAAGCGGTGATCCCGGTCCATGGCTTTATCTCTACTGGAAGAAGGACGGCGGCGAGATTCAGGAATTCAGCTTTGAGACGGGCGGAAGAGTCCTTGAATTCGTCGAATTCTGCAGGAAACTGGCTGCACAGTAAGAAAACAGGAACCGCACGGCGGTTCTTTTTTGTCTGTAGCCAGGAATGCTGGATAAATGTTATGATTATAAATAAGGAAAACGGAAAATGAAACAGAATAATTTGCAGATGATCAGAAAGCTCATGTTCAGACTGTTGCCGATACAGGTTCTTTTGGCTGTTGTCGGATCAGTCAATGACATCGTTTCCAGCTACTTTGCCAGTAACTTCTGCGACATTGAAGTCATGAGTGCAGTAGGTCTTTTCGGACCGGCTGACATGCTGGTGGGAGCCATAAGTACCATGCTGGCAGGAGGCGTAGCCATCATCTGCGGCAAGTTGTTGGGCCAGAATGAAATCGATAAGATCCGGGATGTCTTTGCCCTCAATACGATGGTAGCGATGATCATAGGCATTCTGTTTACGGCTGTGCTGGCATTCATGGGGGCGACCGGCATGACCGGTTTCTTTACCGAAAATGAAGCCTTACGACCGACATTCAATCGCTTCTTATTGATCATGTCGGCATCGGTGATTCCGACAATACTTGGCAACCAGCTGCCGGCGTTTCTTACCATGCAGAACAAGAGCAAGCGTACGATGTACGCCAGCATCGCATACATAATCACCAATCTCATTCTCTGTTACCTGTTCGTATGCAGACTGGATTGGGAAGAACTGGGACTGGCTCTGTCAAGTGTCATTGGCATGTGGGTCTTTCTGGCGGTAGAGTCATCGTACTTTCTGTCAGGAAAGTCTGAATTCAGATTCAAGCTGATGAAGATCGACTGGAAGGAAGTATTCAGGATCATCGCCGTAGGTTTCCCGGGCGCAGCCGGATTACTGTACATGACGGGCAGGGGACTTATCGTCAATAAGCTTCTTGACATCCATGCCGGAAGTGCGGGACTGTCAGCCTTCACGGCTGCCAATAACCTGCTCAGTGTCTTCTGGGCCATACCGGGCGGCATGATGACCGTATCAAGATTACAGATGAGCGTCAGTATCGGTGAAGAGGACAGACAGAGTCTCTGTGACATCATGAGAGTAATGTTCAGATACTTCATCCCGCTGATGTGTGCCATTGATGCCGTGATCATCTTACTGGCCAGACCGCTTGCCGGACTGTTCTTCCATGACACAGGGGCACCGGTTTATCAGATGATGGTGTCAGGATTAAGAATACTGCCACTGTGCATGCCTTTCAGCATCATCTGCCAGCACTTCACCAGCTACGGGCAGGCCAGCGGCAAGCAGCTGTTTGTCAACATTCTGTCGCTGCTTGACGGTGTCGTCTGCGTTGCCGGATTCTCAATCATACTGACCGGGTGGCTGAAGGTCAACGGCGTCTACGTTGCCAATGTACTTAACGGCATCGTGACGACACTGTTCATCAT
Source organism: uncultured Bacillota bacterium (assembly GCA_900319675.1). GTDB lineage: Bacteria > Bacillota_I > Bacilli_A > Erysipelotrichales > Erysipelotrichaceae > RUG521. The sequence goes on along the minus strand of ONPK01000026.1, from coordinate 1,709 downwards.
CGGTCATGCCTGGCTGAAGAACAGACACTTCCCGCGCAACATGGAACAGCTGATGGTAATACCAGCTGATTTCGGAGCTGCCGAGGATGAGAGGATCGACATTACCGTAATGAACATGGAAGAAGTCATTAATCTGTCGAAAAGGATCATGGATTTCTGTCAGAGCAGAGGGATTGACAAGAGACGTTCATACTTCTCTGCCCTGGCTCTGGAAGAAATGGCCGGCAACATCGTTGAACACGGCTTTACCAAGGATGGCAGGAAACATTCGATCAACGTAAGAGTCGTTCATAAGGATGACAGCATCATCCTGCGCATAAAGGATGACTGCATACCATTCAATCCGGAAGAAAGAAGAATGATCACGGAGAATGATGACATAACCAAGAACATGGGCATCAGAATGGTCTACAGCATCTTCAAGGACATCAACTATAACTATCTGTTTGGCATTAACTGCCTTACGATCAGAATATAAGAGAGGAAACTCATGAAAAACAGAGAAAAGATACTGGGCATGATATCACTGACTGCCGGAATCCTCTTTCTGGCAGTGATGATCTTCAACAGCGTCATGGCCGTTAAGGGACTGGCTGAGGAATATCAGAAGGTAATTAATTACAACGGGACAGATGAGGTGATCCTGACGCTTTCATACGATGACGGGTTCTACGGGTCGGTTGGTTTCGGCATGACTCCCGAAGTCGGCAGGCAGTCCTTAATGACGGAGGTCAGCCTTTTTGCCAGAAATTCACTGAAGGCAATTGACAAAAGGATCATCTCCTGCGGGATCACTTATACATTGTTCGCGGTATCCCTGATGGGATACGGTCTGTATGTGGCCGGAAAGGATGATCCAAAAAAGCAGGTACTGAAGACGGCAGTGATCGTATTGATCATGTTTGCCGTATTCATGGTAACGGTGATAATTGCCCATAATGTACTGAAGGTAGTATTCTATCCGCCTGATGGATTCAGCCTGTTATTACTGGAAACCAGTCTTCTTTCCGTTATCGGCGGCATGTGCGCCGTTGGCCTGGCAATAAGAAATGTCAGATTTCATCTTGTAACAGCCATCATAGCCGTTCCGCTGGTATTCATTCTGTTTCTGTTTTCAACTCAGTTTGAGTTCAGGCTGAACGTCCCGGACAGGATCTATCCAGCCGAATACCCGTACGACAAACACGGGCCAGGCTACAGTGAGATCATCAGCAGCCAGCACACAGGGAAAAAGGAAGATGCTGAGTATCCTGAAAACCCTGATGCCCTGACAGGCATTGGCAGAGCAGGCGCGATTGCCTATGAGATCATTGATCCGTTCTCAGGCAGTACGCTGTTCACGGCTGATGAGATGATGGCCGTTGACGGGTACGTGAAAAGGGTAGGCGTAATACAGCCGATGCTGTATGCTCTTAAGGCGATAGCCTGGATAGCAGCCGGACTGTTTATGAACAAAGGCAATAAGTGAAGAGACTGAGAGGTCTCTTCTTTCAATATGTGGTATGATAATGGTAATCGGAACAGGAGATGATGTGGATGAAGAAGATAATGAGACTGGTACTGGCACTGACGGTCCTGGTGTTTTCGTTCGGCCTTGCGTTAACAAGGACAAGTGCTGATGAAACCCTTAAGGCAACAAACGTCAGGGTTGAGATCACGGTCAATGAAAACAATGTCTATGAGATCACGGAAACGATCGACATTGAGTT
>ONPK01000042.1 GCA_900319675.1 uncultured Bacillota bacterium | reverse complement strand
GTGACCGGCGCAATGGTAAGACGCTGATTCAGTACAGCATCCGCAAGGGAGCAGACACAGGTGGCGATACCGTAGTGGGTCTTACCTTTCGCGGCAATGATCCTGGCTCCCATGTTACGTACCCTGTCGTAAATTTCCAGGCGCTGGCTTTTGCCCCATTCCAGGCCAACATTCTGACAGTATTCTTCCATCGGCTGACCGGCGATCGCCAGACGGCTCCACACCGGGAACTGGGAATCTCCGTGCTCCCCTACTACATTGCATTTGATTGCTTCGATTTTCAGGTGGGTATAACCTGCAATCGTACGAATCAGACGGGAAGTGTCCAGGATACAGCCTGTGCCGAAGACAAGACCGTTCTGCAGTCCCAGAACCCGGTCGCATTCCCAGGTCAGAATGTCTACGGGGTTGGATACAATGATGATGGGGCCATGGTTATAATATGGTTTTATGTTATTCGCAACATCTCTGATGATGCCGATATTATCGGATATCATATCCAGACGAGTCTCGCCCACCCGGCGGTTTCTGCCGGCGGTAACAATGATCAGATCGCTCTCTGAACAGTCTGCGTAACTGCCCGAGCGGACCTTGGATACGCCCATATAGGGGATTCCATGCTGAATGTCCAGTGCCTCTCCGATCGCCTTTTCTTCATCGATGTCGATGTAAATCGTATTGTATTCCTTCATGCTTACCATGCCGGTCTTGGAACCTGGGATCTTCTTGAGATTCTTTACCAGCGTGTAGTTTACCGGTATTGAACTTGATTCCCTGGCTTTGGAGAACCAGGCTGCCAGCTGGGCGCAAAGTCTGATCTCATCCTCGCTTGGATGAGAAGTGGTGATTACCACGTGAGAACCGTGCATGTCCTTGACGTGGAACCAGTAGTCAGCTCTGCCGGCTTTTTTGAAGGTGATGTAGTCGTTCTGAATGTTGTTCTTGCCGACATATATGAACTTATTGTTGTATTCGATCTTAAGGAAATGCGGCTCGCTTTCCTTTTTCTTTTTCCCATAGGTCTTACGGGCTTTCATGTAGCCGTTGTTTTCCAGTTCCTGCCTGATTTCGGTGGCGGTCAGAAAGTCAGCCTGCTCCAGCTGCTGTTGAATCAGCTGGAAGTAATTTAGATTTTCCTGAGTATTTTCCAGCTGTTCTCTGATGTATTTCTGGCCTACCGAACCCTTGCGGTATTTCTGGAAGCACTTGCGGGCATTGCCCTTGACGTCCAGCTTGGGATCAAGCGGTACGGTTATCACATTGCCCTCATAGTCTTCAAGAGTTACCTTTTCCATGCCCTTGGTGACCTTGTCGGTATTGGCATACAGTACGTCACCATACTGTCTCCAGATGTCGCAGTTAAGGGCTTCATTAAGCGCTTCATTCAGCCTTGATATCTTGTTCTGACATTTCTTGATCTCTCTTCTGGTGAACTTGAAGAGGTCACCGGTCTGCTGACGGATCCTTTCCCGTTCTTCCTTGGTGAAGTATATATAGTCCAGACCCTCGCAGATGTCCATTTCCAGAGGCTTTGTTTCCAGATGGGTCAGGGCGATGCAGTGGAACAGTTCCTCGTTGCCTTTCTTGCAGATGTAGATCTTATCAGAGGCAGCGAGTTCACTCAGGATGTCTTCAAACTTCTGGCCGTTGGCCATGCGGTAGTTGAACTCGGTTGAAAGTAGCGGCGAAAAGCCGACCAGCTTTTCAAACAGGTTATCCTGCGGTTGGATGTTACTGACGGTAAAGGGGTCTTCTTTCTGGTCCTGGGAGTCCGTTGGCTTGAATGCGGCACCGGGCTGAATGGTCCTTCTGGTGTTTTCAAACGGTGGGATGTGCTTGAGAGCTTCCAGGATCCTGCCGTCATGGACCAGGATCAGATTGGCATACTTGCCCATGAGTTCAACGTATAATTCAAGCTTGATTCTGTCACCGATCTCATTGCGGTTACCGACGGTAATGATGAGATAGCGGTCCAGACCAGCCTGTTCGATGGACAGTATCGTTCCGCCTTCAACGTACTTCCTCATGACCATGATGAAGTTGCTGGGAGTAGTTCTGGTGGGGTATTGGCGGTCGGTAAGATGGATGCGGTTATAGCTGGAATGGCAGGATACCATCAGCTGATAACGCTCCTGTCCCTTCAGATTGAAAAGAACCTCTGTGTCTGAAATCAGGTATATCTTGTTTACCCGGCTCATTACCAGCGGCTGAAGCTGTCTTACGATCTGTCTGAGAAACATTCCGTCAAATGCCATCAGCGATACCTCCGGTATTATTCTATCATAGAAAAAACAGGCAAAGGCATTATTCTGTTTGACAGCGGAGAAAGAAATATGTTTAATAATTGTAAAGGGGTGATGCTCGTATGAAAAAGGGACTCTTAATCGTAATGTCAGGCCCGTCAGGCGTTGGCAAGGGCACAGTTCGCGACAAGTTCATGAATGATCCTGAACTCAATCTGGCTTTCTCCATTTCAATGACCAGCAGAAACAAGAGAGAAAAGGAAACTGATGGCGTTGATTACTATTTCGTAACCAGAGAGCGCTTTGAGGAGGCCATTAAGAATGGCGAGTTACTGGAATGGACCGAGTTTGTCGGCAATTACTACGGCACACCGCTGGCCTATGTTGAAAAACTGAGAAATGAAGGCAAGAACGTCCTTCTGGAAATCGAAGTTGAAGGGGCAAGGAACGTCAAGGAGAAATGCCCTGATGCCATCATGATTTTCATTACTCCGCCTAGCATGGAGGAACTGGAAAGAAGAATCAGGGGCAGAAGAACTGAACCTGAGGAGATCGTTCAGCAGCGCCTGGCCAAGGCAGCCAAGGAGATGCAGATGCTGGGTCAGTACAAGTACGTCGTCTGCAATGACGACGCTGATGAGGCAGCTGAGATCATAAGCGTCATCATCAGACACAACATGAAGAGAAACTAAAGGAATTCCTTCGGGAATTCCTTTTGTGTATAATGGTAATGAAATATGCAGATCGTAAATGTTTGGTTAGAGCATCCCGTCATGAACCTCAACCGCACCTTCTCATACTACTGTAATGATGAGTTAAGTGTCGAAAGAGGAATGAGGGTCAGAGTTCCATTACTTAGTCAGACTGTTGTCGGTATCGTAGACAGTGTTTTTTCTGTTGACGCAAGTGCCGAGGAGTATTCTGAAAAGGAAGGTTATGAGGTAAAGGAACTTATCGAAGTTCTCGATGAGGAACCCGTTCTGAATGATGAACTGTATGAACTTGGCTTATGGATGTCTCACCAGACCGTATCACCGGTAATATCCTGTTTCCAGTCGATGCTGCCGAACAAGATCAAACCCAAGAGCAACCGCAAGGCGGCTTCCCTGGAGTTCTTCGTCAGACTGCTTGACGGTTCACTGGCAACGACCGACAAGGAAAAGAAGGCAGTTGAATTACTGTCAAAGGGCGAAATGGCCAGAACGCAGTTCAACAAGCTGGTACCTAATTACATTCCGAGACTTCTCAGCAGAGGAATAGTTGAGGTATACAGCAGGGAAAGGGAAGCGGAATATGAGGAACTGGACATCAGAGAAGCAGATTATCCGCTTACCGAACAGCAGAAACAGGCAATCGCCAGGATAAACTCCAGTGACAAGAGAGTGATCCTGCTGCACGGCCTTACCGGTTCGGGAAAGACTGAGGTATACATGCAGCTGGCGGCTCAGAAGTGCCGTGAAAACAGGCAGGTTCTGATCCTGGTTCCGGAAATCTCCCTGACCCCGCAGATGGTCAAGAGAATGACGGACCGCTTCGGCAACAACATTGCCATCTATCATTCAAAGCTTAATGATCAGCAGCGCTATGAGCAGTATCAGCTGGTCAGAAATCATAAGGTAAGGATCGTCGTGGGCACCAGAAGCGCCGTCTTCATGCCTTTTGATGATCTGGGTCTGATCGTTCTTGATGAGGAACACGATCATTCCTACAAGCAGGATACTTCACCGAAGTATCACTGCCGTGACGTGGCCATTCACAGGGCAGAGCATCATGGCTGCAAGGTCATACTCGGTTCAGCCACGCCGACCTTGGAAAGCTATGCTCGTACGATCAGAAACGTCTATGAACTGGTTGAACTGAAGAACAGGATCCATCAGGATCTGCCGCAGTCTCATCTGGTAGACATGCAGAAGGAGATCCGCAAGGGAAACATCATCATTTCATCTCAGCTGGAGAAGGCGATAGGTGAAAGACTGGCAAAGAAACAGCAGAGTATTCTGTTATTAAACAGAAGGGGATATACGACCATCATGAAGTGCCGTCAGTGCGGGGAGGTCGTACAGTGCCCCAACTGCGACATAGCCATGAGCTATCACAAGGATTCCAACAAGCTTATGTGCCATACCTGCGGCTATGAAATGAGCACGGACATCGCCTGTCCTAAGTGCGGAGAAAGAAACTGGAATCACTACGGTCTGGGAACCCAGAGGCTCTATGAGGCCGTTCAGGAAAAGTTCCCTGAGGCCAGGATATTAAGAATGGACGCTGATACCACCCGTAACAAGGACGGTCATCAGAAGATCCTTGAGGCCTTTGGCCGGGGTGAAGCCGACATCCTGTTAGGCACCCAGATGATTGCCAAGGGACTGGACTATCCAAACGTAACGCTGGTGGGCATATTCAATGCGGATGCCTTGTTGGGCCGTACGGATTACCGCAGCGTTGAGGTCACTTTTGACCTGATCGTTCAGGCCAGCGGACGCAGCGGCAGGGGCCAGGATACCGGAGAGGTATACGTTCAGGCCTACGACTGCCGGCATTATGGCATAAGACTTGCCGTAAGGCAGGATTACATATCGTTCTTCAATGAGGAAATGAACTACCGTCACATCGGTAACTACCCGCCATACTGTTACATGGCTGCCATCAGCTTCCTTTCCAGAAATGAGGACATGGCAGTGGATAACAGCTGGAAATGCGGAGAATACTTCCGTCAGTTTGAAGACATCAGGACCCTAGGTCCATCGCAGCTGCCGAGAATGGTCAGCGAGTACCGTCAGAGAGTGGTGCTCAAGGCCAGCGACAGGCAGGCATTGATAGATAAGATTTGGGAATGGTATGCGGGCCAGAACTTCAATAAGAATCAGCTGAAGATTCAGATCGACATTGACCCGTATGTCTTGGATTAAATATGAACGTTAGGGAAATAGCTTATAAGACACTGTGTGACATCGTCATAAAGAAGGAATACGCCAATCTGAACATGCGTAACTTTGATTACGGTCTTTCTGATGCCGATCAGGGCCTGCTGACACAGATAGTTTATGGAACGCTGCGCAATTACCGCTACGTCAGGTATCAGTGGAGCCTTTACGTTGACAGTGTTGATGACAAGAAGCTGGCAGTGCTTCTGGACATGAGCACATATCAGCTTTTACTGCTGGATAAGGTTCCTTCCTATGCCTGTGTAAATGAAGCCGTGGAGATCGCCAAGAAGATAAATGGCGGCAGATACAGTTCGCTGGTCAATGCCGTATTGAGAAGAGTCGCTGACAGGGGAGCCCAGAAGGTAAACGGAACCGATGAGTATAACAAGATCGGAATCGAGACTTCTCATCCTGACTGGCTGGTCAGAATGTGGATAGCTCACTACGGGCAGGAAACGGCGGAAAGGATCTGCTTTGAAAACCTGACTGAGGGCAGGGTAGCCATGAGAGTAAATACGATGCTTACCACCAGGGATGAACTGCTCAAGGATCCGAAATTCCATGAAAGTGAAACAGAAGGCTGTCTTTACTATGACGGCAACATCATAAATACCGATTACTTCCGCAATGATCTGGTGATCATTCAGTCAGAAAGCTCCCAGCAGGTGGTAAAAGCACTCGATCCGCAGAAAAAAGACAGAATATTGGACATGTGCGCCTCACCGGGTACCAAGAGCATTCAGATCGCCATGAGTGTTGAAGATGACTGTGATCTGTATGCGGTGGACATCTATCCGCAGAGAGTGGAACTGATAGAGCAGGCAGCGGAAAGATACGGCATAAGGAGCATAAAAACCATGTGCGATGACAGTCGTAATCTTCCTGTAAGTTTGCCTTTGTATTACTTTGACAGGGTACTGCTCGATGCCCCGTGCAGCGGTTTGGGCACTCTGAAGCATAAGCCGGAGATCAAGATGAATCTTGAACCTGGGGACGTTGATGACATCGTCAGACTGCAGTCACAGTTACTGGACGCAGCTGATCTGATGGTCAAGAACGGCGGTTATCTGGTTTATTCTACCTGCACCCTGAATAAGAAGGAAAACGAGAGACAGATATCCATGTTCCTGTCTCAGCACCCGCAGTTTGAGCTGGTTTACGAGAAGACCATCTTCCCGCAGGACAGCCACTCAGACGGATTCTATATCGCCAAAATGCATAAGAGTATGCTAAAATAACTCTTGGGGTTTTTCATGACATCAATATACGATTTCAGTTTTGAACAGTTAAATGATCTGATGCTTGCCAATGGCTTTAAGAAATATAATGCCACGCAGGTTTTTCAGTGGCTTTACCGTCAGAAGGTATCGTCATTTGATGAGATGACCAATCTTTCCAAGAATCTGAGAAACTGGCTGAAGGAGAACTACAGCTGTGACGGTCTGGTAATGCTGAAGAGACAGATCTCCAGAGACGGCACCAGAAAGTATCTGTTTCAGCTGTCTGACGGTTCAAACATTGAATCCGTTCTGATGCACTATGACTATGGTGACTGCATCTGCGTTACCAGTGAGGTCGGCTGCAACATGGGCTGTACCTTCTGTGCGTCGGGATTATTGAAGAAGAAGAGAGATCTAACCAGCGGTGAGATGGTGTTACAGGTACTGGAAGTCCAGAAGGACGTAATGGCCGATGACATCAGGGTATCTCACATCGTGGTAATGGGCATCGGTGAGCCGTTTGACAACTATGATAACGTGCTCAATTTCTGCCGGACGGTCAATCATGACCTTGGCCTGGGGATCGGGGCCAGACACATCACGATCTCAACCTGCGGACTGGTTCCGGGAATCAGGAGATTCGCCGACGAGCAGGTCCAGTACAATCTGGCCATATCGCTGCATGCGCCCAATGATGAGATAAGAAGCAGGATCATGCCGGTAAACAAGGCCTATCCGATCAGTGAACTGATGGAGGCCCTGAAGTATTATGCCAGCAAGAACAACAGGCGCTTGAGTTATGAATACATTCTTCTCAAGGGTGTCAATGACACTGATGAATGTGTTGATCAGCTGATAGAACTTACCAGGGATTTTGACGTTTACGTCAACCTGATACCATATAACACCGTAGACGAACACGGGTACGTGTCTACGGACTATAAGACAGCCATGGCGTTATACAACAAGCTCATGAGTCATAACGTCAGATGTACTCTGAGACAGAAGCACGGCGAAGATATTGATGCCGCCTGCGGACAGCTCAGAAGCAAATATGAGAGGAGCCAGCAGTAATGAGAGCGTTGGGAATTACCGATAAGGGACTGAAGAGAGAGCAGAATCAGGACAGCTATGTCATCGTTGATGACGGCAGTGCTCTTTTCGTCGCGGTATGTGACGGCATCGGCGGACATCAGGCCGGTGACATTGCCTCAACGATGACCTGCAACATGCTGTCATCATGCTTCCGCAATGAGTATGACGGCAATCCTGAAGAATGGTTCAGAATGGCTCTGAAGAAGGTCAACAGACATGTATATGAGGAAGCTGAGAGCAGGCCTGAATTAAAGGGCATGGGAACCACTCTGGTAGCGGCCATCTTTACTGAAAATACAACCTACATTCTCAACGTAGGTGACTCCCGCTGTTACTATTTCAGCAAGAACGATAACCTGGTTCAGGTAAGTGAAGACCACAGTCTGGTCAACGATCTGATCAGGATCGAAGGCATGGAACAGGAAAAGGCTGAGGCAGTAGGACGCCACATCATCACCAGAGCCGTAGGCATCTGGCCGGTGGTAGAGGGTGACATCTATGAACTCAATGATGAGTTCAAGTACCTGATGTTGAGCAGCGACGGTCTGCATGACTATGTCGATGACGAAAAGATGATCGACATCTTAATGGATAACAGAAGTACCGGCAAGAAGCTGGAAGAACTGGTCGATGCGGCTAATGGTGCCGGTGGATACGACAACATAACCGTCATTCTGGTTGAGGAGTAATTACCATGGCAGCCAACATGATCGGTAACAGATACATAGTTTCAAAGCTGATAGGTGAAGGAGGCATGGCTGACGTATATCTGGCCATTGACTCCGTTTTAAAGCGCCAGGTCGCCATCAAGGTCTTAAGAGGAGAACTGAATGATGACCCGGTCAATCTGAAGAGATTCCAGAGAGAGGCTAATGCCATTACCAATCTCTCACATTCAAACATCGTAGAAGTATATGACGTAGGCGAGGAAAGCAACCGCAACTACATCGTAATGGAATATGTCCCCGGCAAGACGCTTAAGCAGCTGATCAAGGCCAGGGGAGCACTGCATCCTGATGAGGCGATCAACATCATGAAGCAGCTGGTTTCAGCTACTTCACATGCTCATCGTAACGGCATCATTCACCGTGACATCAAGTCACAGAACGTTCTGATCAAGGATGACGGCACCGTCAAGCTGTCAGACTTCGGCATTGCCTCAACATCCGAGTCCCAGCAGCAGCTGACACAGACCGATACGGTCATGGGTTCCGTACACTATCTGGCACCGGAACTAGCCAGAGGCCATCAGGCTACGGTACAGAGCGACATCTATTCATTAGGCATCGTGTTCTATGAGATGCTGACGGGTAACGTACCGTTCCGCGGAGATACCGCTGTACAGATTGCCCTGAAGCACATGCATGAGGAGATACCAAGTGTCAGAGCCTTCAATCCTGACCTGCCGCAGTCAGTTGAGAACATCGTCATCAGATCAACGGCCAAGCTCAAGGAAGACCGTTATGAAAGTGCTGATGAGATGTACAATGACCTGGTAACCTGTCTGGACTTATCAAGAGCCAGGGAGCAGAAGCTGGTCGTTGCCAGCAAGGTCAAGCAGCAGCAGGAAGAAAAGGCCGTTGAGCATAAGGTAAAGGTCAAGGTCAGAAAGGACAGACCTACAGCAGGAAACTTCCTGGCAGTCATAGGCGCTATTGCCCTGTGCGGCATTGCCGTCTGGCTGTTACTGTTACTGAACGGCAACGTCGGACCTCAGCCTACCAAGGTTCAGATCCCGGACGTAACCGGAAGCACGTTAAGTGAAGCGAAGGAAGTGCTGGAAAAACTGGAATTCGTCATTGAGACGATCAAATATGAAGCAACTGAGGACGTTGACAAGGACAAGGTAATCAAGACCAGCCCGTCAGCAGGCATGGAGGTTGAACCGAACGTGTCGGTAACCATCTATGTCTCCAGCGGCAAGTACTATACCGTCGGCAGCTACCTCAATCAGAACATAAATTCCGTCA
>ONPK01000051.1 GCA_900319675.1 uncultured Bacillota bacterium | reverse complement strand
ACCGCGTAACATTTCATTTACCGTTACGACTTCGGTAGCCTTTGTCATCCCGACCAACCTCAAGGGAAGAAACGTTGAAACTGTAAAGACTGATCTGGAAAACCAGGGAGCCGTCGTAAAGCTGGTTCAGCTGCCGATTGAAAACAACATCGATCCGGAAACAGGGGAGAACATCGTACCTGTTGGTACCGTAGTTTCCGTCATGCCGGAAATGGGCACGTATTATTCTCAGAGTAAGGATGCTTACATTGAGCTGACATATTATTAGAATGCAGGGACAGATTATAAAGATCGTTTCCAACCAGTATACGATAATAACTGAAGACAAACAGGAGCTTCAGGTCGTTGCCATGGGCAAGTTACGGCTTGGTCAGAAGCCGGTCGTTGGAGACATCGTTGAATATGAACTTCTGGATGGCCAATACGGCATGCAGAGGATCCTGGAAAGAAAGAATCAGCTAAGAAGACCGGCAATAGCCAACATCGATCAGGCCATGATCGTCATGTCGGCAGTTGACCCGGCTTTTTCCAGCATTCTGGTAGACAAGCTGATTTTTCTCATTGAATATGAAGACATAGAACCGGTTATCGTCATTACCAAGATGGATCTGGTAAAGGATGATGATCCGGTATACGAATACATTGAAGATTACCGTAAGTCCGGTTACAAGGTCATTCTGAGCGGACATGACTTCCAGCTCGATGACATCAAGGATGCCTTGAGGGGCAAGGTGACCGTACTGACGGGGCAGTCCGGCGTGGGCAAGAGCACATTGCTGAATAAGCTTGATCCTGAGTTTGCGGCCGCAACCCAGGCCATTTCCAAGGCCTTGGGCAGAGGCAAGCATACTACCAGGCACACCCAGCTATATCCGGTAAACGACGGCTGGCTGGCCGATACACCGGGTTTCTCATCGCTTGACTTTTCCTGGCATGATTCAGCAACGCTTGCTGAAAGGATCAGGGATTTTCAGGGTCTGCCGCAGTGCAGATTCAAGGACTGCAGACACATCAATGAACCTGACTGTCAGGTAAAGAAAGCCGTAGAGGAAGGAAGAGTTTCCTCCATTCGCTATAAGCATTACCTGGAAGTCGTGCCATTATGCAACCAGAGGAAGGAGTGGCAGAAATGACGATTATTTCACCATCAGTATTAGCAGCCGATTTCTCAGATCTGAAGGGAGAGATCGAACATCTGAATAACAGTAAGGCAGAGTGGGTCCATTTTGACGTAATGGACGGACATTTCGTACCTAACATCACATTCGGTCCGGACATTCTCAAGGTGTTTGAGAAGCATTGCAACAAGAAACTCGACGTTCACATCATGGTTTCCAATCCGATGAAGGTCGTTGACTACTTCAAAAAGAACAATGTCTACATGATGACCTTCCACATTGAAGCCGTGGGTGACAATACGCTTATCCCGGTAATTGAGAAATGCCGTCTGAACGGTTTCAAGGTTGGCATATCCATAAAACCCAATACCAGATGTGAGGATCTGTTAGGCATACTGGACAAGGTTGACATGGTTCTCGTCATGTCCGTTGAACCGGGTTTCGGCGGACAGAAGTTCATGCCGAATTCTTTAGAGAAACTGGACTGGCTCCATGCATACCGTGAAGAACATGGGCTGAAATATCTCCTGGAGATCGATGGCGGCATCAATCAGGAAACCGGCAGACTGGCAGTACAGCACCATTGCGACGTACTTGTAGCCGGAAGCTACATCTTCAGGCATCCTGAGGGAATTGAAGCAGGAGTAGAAAGCCTTTTATAAGATGAAGAAGATCCTGATAGTTTTGCTTTCTGTCGTTCTTGTTTTGTGCGGCTGCAACAAGCAGGATGATGGTAAGAAGTTTGCCCAGGAATATGAGGTTTCCGCAAAGACCAGGGTAAAGTACATGAAGGCGTCTGACTATGAGCATGAAACGACTCATGGCACACACGTGGTCCTCATCTGCAACGATAAGGATAAGGAAGCCGTCAAGGTACTGGCTGAAACGATCAGCGAATATGATGGCATGTACATTTACTACTGTAATTCCGATGACTTTGCCAACAGCAAGCAGAAGATAGGCATTGACCAGTTCACCGAAGTGACAAGGGCGATCCTGTTTGTCAAGGAAGGAGAGATCATCGATTCCTTTGACCTGGATCACATGCCTGATGCCAAGATCATTGACAAGGTGTTCAAGGGTGATCTTGACAACATGGTAAAAAAGATCGACCCGGGCTGCAGTGACGGCTGCTAGTAACTAAGTCCTGTGTTTGATGTATCAATAACGGGGATATTACAATCGTTCTGAAATAAAAAAACGAAGGTTTATTCATGTAAGAAGACCTTCGTTTTTCAGTTAGATTTCAATTCTTGTTTTTCACTGTTTTATTCATAAAACATCTCCATTTGCACTGCATTTTGTATCCTTAACTGAGAAAAAATGACCTTGTTAACAAGGCCTTTTTTATCGGTTATTACTGACGGATCTCTCCGGCTTTCTGTAAGGACATCTTGGTAAGAGACGGGCCAACCAGTTCATAGATCAATACAGATAACAGAATGACATTTCTTATAAGTGCACCCATGTCACCGCCTAAAGCCTGTGCGGTATTAACCATGCCCAGGGCTACACCGGCCTGTGGGAACAGGGTAATTCCAAGATACCTGACAATGTTTGAATCAAGTTTCAGTGCCTTGGCCGGTAAGCTGGAACCAAGGTACTTTCCTGCACATCTCATCAGAATGTATACAAGACCGATAAGAAGTGAAGTAACCTGGGTAAATACTGCCAGATCCAGTTGTGCACCGGATAATACGAAGAAGGCAACATATAGTGAATTGGTCCAGTGGTCTGACTTGTCAAACAGTTCTTCAGAGAATTCTGATGTGTTGCAGAAAATCGTTCCCAGCATCATTAACACCAGAAGGCTCGAGAATGATATCTTCAGTGTACCGATACTAAATTCAAGTGAAGACAGGGCAATGGCCAGGAATATGAAACATATGGTCATTGAAAGTCTGTGGTCACTGGAGAAGAACAGCTTTTCAAGTCTTGTAAGTATGAAACCGAGGACTGAACCCAGAAGAACTGAACAGACGATTTCAATAAGCGGGTTGGCAATGACAGTAACGAAACTGAGCACACCACCATTAAAGGCCTGGGCAATTCCAAAACTTACCGCAAATATGATGAGGCCTACAGCGTCATCTAAGGCCACTATTGGCAATAACAGGTCAGTAACAGGACCTTTGGCTTTATACTGTTTTACGACCATCAGGGTAGCAGCCGGGGCTGTTGCGGAAGCAATGGCTCCCAGGGTAAGAACTACCGGTACCGGAAGAATGTCATTACCAAGTATGAAATGCAGAGCTAGCAGAGCAGAATCAACAAGCAATGTCGCACTTAGTGCCTGCAGTATTCCTATTGTTACAGCAGCCTTGCCACTCTTGCTGATCTTGTCAAATTTGAATTCAGCTCCTATTGAGAAGGCAATAAATCCCAGAGCTACAGTAGATATTACATTAAGGTCAGCAATCTGTTCAAAACTGGAGAATCCAATTCCCGGTATACCTAATCTTCCCAGACAATACGGTCCTACCAACAGACCGGTTAATAGATAAACTGTTACATCCGGAAGATTTAGATGCAATAGCTTTGTTAATCGTGTAAGCATTAATCCAGCCAGTAACGTTATGGCTATGTTTAATAAATCTGTCAAGATAACATCTCCTTTTTTTACGCCCAAGTAAGAATTATAGTCCTATATAAATAAAAATCAATTGCCGTACTCATATAAGTTTTTTATCAAGGACTAATCCGAATTCTCATTTTACAGGTATGACAACAGGGGAATTACTGTTGGAAATATGACTATGCTTATTTGCGGTTTTAACTGTATAATGGACCTAGGGAACCAAATCAGCCATTATCGTGCTGATTGAACTATTTGGGGGATAATATGGATAACATTCTGGCTTTTATCAGTTATATTCAGGATTTCAATGGCTTCAGCGTCATGCTGAGAATCATTCTGGCGGTTATTGCCGGCGGCATCATCGGAAATGAACGTGGTGTCCATGGCAGCGCCGCAGGATTACGTACGCATATCTTCGTATGCGTGGGCAGCGCACTGACATCAATATGCAGTTTGTATGTTTCAGAGGTCCTGGGGTTCAGTGGTGATGTGTTCAGGATCCCGGCTTCAGTTGTATCTGGTATTGGTTTTCTCGGCGCTGGCACCATTCTGGTAAAAAGCGACAGATCCATAGCCGGACTCACGACAGCTGCCGGAATGTGGGTAACTGCGATAACCGGCATAGCCTTCGGTTACGGGTTCTATACCGGCGGTATCGTAACGACTCTCATCTGCATTGTTAATGCCAGCCTGCTTACAAGGATAGAGCATAACCGTATTCGTTACATGAGATTCTATGTTGAAGTCAATAATGTTGACATTGTCCAGTCAATTGTTGATAAGCTGTATGAACTTCTCAATAATGATGTTTTAATTGAGACGATTCCCGCAAAAAGCGGAATCGTTGGCAATGTCGGACTGGAAGTAACGATCTCGACGAGGAATGATTTTGACAGGATCAAAAAGGAACTGAGCAGTTTTGAGGGAATAAACTACATCGTTCAGTAGAATGTCAGATTGTAAAATATAAAGCAAAAAGAAAAAGTCATGGATTTCCATGACTTTGTTTTCAGTTAGCGTTTTTACTCTTCCAGAGGTAATACTCATCGTCCTTCTCACTGTTTATGCCGTCATTGTCAGGCTCATAGACATAGAAGGTTTCCTTCTGGAAAAGGTCCCTGAACTCCTCAAACGAAAGACTGTAGCTCGTATTCAACCCGTTGACCATTATTCTTGAGCCCTTGATGTAGAATGAGGTGTGATCCCTTAGCATTACTATCTCCTTGTCGTTGAGATACTGGATCACCTGAGAAAAGTTTTCTAGTCTCTGCATGTAATAAAAAAGTTAGGAATTCCTAACCTAATTATTTTGCTTGCTGAGCTTTCAAGGTTTTTAGAGCTCTTGCAGACATCTTAACAGTCTGTGGTTTGCCGTCAACCATAACCTTAACTTTCTGTAAGTTAACGTTCCATTTACGGCGGGTTGCTCTTAGAGAGTCAGAACGCTTGTTACCTGAAACTGGACGCTTACCAGTTACAACACATACTCTTGACATTCGATGACCTCCTTTCAATCTTTCGCTTGATTATACTATCATGGCTGACAGAAAATTGCAAGAAATTCTTGATGGAAAAAGCACTATTTTGGGAAACAATTTTGCATTTTACAGTAATAATTGTTTCTTAAGTATGATAAAATATAAGTAAATTTATTAGGAGGCTTTAGCATGGCAGAAAATCAGATTCTAGCGGCCTTACAAATAGAAAGTAACGAAGTTCGTTTATTAGTCGGCGAAGTTTTTAACACGCGTTTAAATACATTAAAACAGGAGACTGTTCCATGCAAGGGTCTCGATGGAATAAGGATCGTAGATCAGAAAGCAGTAGCCACGGCCATCAGAGAAGCCGTAGACAGCGCTGCAAGTCATCTGGGCACACCGATTGAAAGCGTGCTTCTGGCCATCCCTGCCTACCGTTTCAAGAAGGAAACCAGGACCTTCAGCAAGGTCATTGATTCCGGTGACGGCAGGATCAGTTACAACGACATCAGAGACATGTATCATAAGGCACTGACGGTCAATGTCGGAACAGACATCGTCGTTGCCAATGTTACCTGTAACGTATATAAGACCAACGGTATTACCTACCGTAAGCTGCCGGTTGGTGAACAGTGCGATGTCCTGGAAGCAGACATCGACTTACTGTGCTGCGATAAGATGACGGCATATGACTACGTTTCCGTAGTTGAACAGGCTGGCTTAAAGGTTCTGGACATCTGTCTGGATAACTATGCCTTAGCCAAGGAAGCCGCACTGTTTGAGCAGACCATGAGAAACTATGTTCTATCAATTCAGTTTGAAAAGCAGCATACTCTGTTCTCAATCATCTATGACGGCAAGATCGTCACCAGTGAGAACGAAAACATCGGTTACGAGGCCCTGGCAAAGGCCATTTCTCAGAAGTATTCACTGCCTGAGAGCGTAGCCGTGAAGAAACTGATCAAGCACGGACGTCTGGCTCAGACTGAGTTCATTGACCGTCCGGTATACATGTGGACAGCCAATCAGGTGACAAACATGATCACTGACCGTGACCTGTTTGAGACTTTGAAGGAAACAGCTGATTACATCGCCAGTGATTTCCAGTCATTATGCGATCCGATACTGCAGCAGGAAAACGTTACGGTAATGGTATCCGGTGACGGTGTCGAAATCGAAGGCGTGGACAAGCTGTTGGCAGACAAGTTCAGCAAGCCGGTTAAGTGCTACTATCCGGAGACTTTGGGTGCCAGAGGTGCCAAGTGGGCTGTTCCGCTGGGCCTGATCTATTCCTACATTGATGCCCAGAAGGTACAGGGCAGAGATGAATCAAGCATTGATATGACCGCTTACGCTGCTCATCTTAGCGGCAGAGTGAATCATACCAGTCACGAGGAAGGATTTACTTCCCGTCTGAAGAATATGTTATTTAACCAGAAGAATAATTGAGGTGACAAATATGAGTGAATTAACTTTCAGTAAGGTAACTAGAATTAAGGTATTCGGTGTTGGCGGCGCAGGCTGTAACGCAGTTAACCGCATGGTTGAAGACGGTGTTGCAGGTGTTGACTTCTATGTAGCCAATACGGACTTACAGGTAATCAGAACATCAAAGGTTGAAAACAAGATCCTGTTAGGTGCCAATACGACTCATGGTCTGGGCTGCGGCGGCAATCCTGAAATCGGCCGTCAGGCAGTTTTGGAAAATGAAGCTGAGATCAGAGAAGCCGTAAAGGATACCGACATGGTATTCATTACTGCCGGCATGGGCGGCGGAACAGGTACAGGTGCTGCACCGGTCATCGCCAAGTGTGCTCAGGAATCTGGTGCCTTAACAATTGCCGTTGTTACCAAGCCATTCGCCTTTGAAGGCCGCAGAAGAATGATGCAGGCTCTGGACGGACTTGATGAATTACGCAAGCATGTTGACTCAATTATCATCATTCCTAACAACAAGGTTAAGGAAATTCTTGGTGACATCCCATTCAAGGATTCATTCAAGGAAGCTGACAACATCTTACGTCAGGCCGTACAGACCATTACCGACCTGGTAAGCTTCCAGGCAATCATCAACCTCGACTTCGCAGACATCAAGAGCGTAATGATGAACCAGGGCATCGCCCTGATCGGTATCGGCATGGATGACGGACCAGACAGAGCTGTTGAGGCTGCCAGAAAGGCTGTCAGCTCACCATTGCTCGAAGCTGACATCACAGGCGCAAGAAATGCCATCATCAACATCACAGGCGGTAACGATCTGACGATCAATGACGCCAACGCTGCTGTTGATTATATAAGAAACGCTGCCGGCGGTGACATCGATGCCATCTTCGGTGTAGCATTCAATGAAAACCTGAACAACACGATCATCGTTACGGTAATCGCCACAGGATTTGAAGAAGGAATGATGGAAGAGCAGAAGGTTGTTTCATCTACACCAAGAGTTGAAACAGCTCAGCCAAAGCCATTTACTGTTGAAGCACCAAAGCAGGCAACTCAGACAGTTGAAACACCGGCACCATCCGGACTGGATACAGACTTCTTCAGCAGAAGACATTAGTAAATGAAGAAAAACCCCGCGGGGGTTTTTCTATAAGGAAGGAAAAATGCAGAAATACAAGAAGACCTCAGAACAGTCCTATGCCTTGGGTACGGAACTTACTCTTGAATTGCTGAAATGTCATCCTGATGACGTTGTCAGCGTATACATTCATTCAAAGCAGAAGGATAATCCGATATATCAGCAGATAATGAACATCTGCGCAAAGAGAAAGATCGAAGTCATTCACAGTGACAAGGCCTTTAACATTGTCGATGCCAAGGAAAACTGCTACATCATGGGTGTGTTCCATAAGTTCAGAAACGACATCCGCAAGGACAATAACCATGTCGTACTGGTAAACCCCAGCAACATGGGCAATCTCGGTACGATCATCAGATCATGCGTCGGTTTCGGAATAAATGACCTGGCCATTATTTCTCCGGCTGCGGACATCTATGATCCCAAGGTGATCAGAGCTTCAATGCGAGCCTTCTTCGGCCTGCACTTTACCTATTATCCCTCATTCGAAGATTACCTTAAGGATGTAAGTGAAAGGGAGATCTTCCCATTCATGCTGGATGGCAGGGTGAGACTCGATGAGGTCAGGGTACCGGAAAAATATTCGCTGGTATTCGGCAATGAAGCCACCGGACTTCCTGCAGAGTTCCATGATTACGGAACAAGCGTTGTCATAAAACAGCT
>ONPK01000011.1 GCA_900319675.1 uncultured Bacillota bacterium | reverse complement strand
CATAGCCAAGCTTGTCCAGCAAGGCCAGTACGATGCCCTTGACTGCGTAGAAGTCATTTCTGTCAACTACGCCGTTCCATCTTGAGTCAGTTGTCTTTTCAGACAGGATCATAGAAAGATGCAGTTCTTCAACGTCATTGTCATTGCCGTATACGTTGGCCAGTTCAAACAGTCCGTACTCGTCATTGCTTCTGGCAACGTTGTAGGCAGCTGTTTCCAGCATGCTCGGCAGTAATGATGTACGGTAGTATCTTCTTTCTTCACTTAGCGGATTGGCTATTTCTACCGGATCACCACAGTTCATAATGCCTTCATCTATTTTGGCACGTGATACCAGTGAATAGCTGATTACTTCGCTTAATCCGGCACCGTTCATGATGTTCTGAACGACTCTCTTCTTCCTGCCAAGTTCAGACAGACCGCCCTGAACAGTCGGCATCAATGGCAGTGTTGAAACGATGTTGTCATAGCCAAGGATCCTTATTACTTCCTCAGCCAGGTCCTGCCATACCTTGATGTCCGTACGGTATGAAGGGATCACAGTGGCGATCTCGTCATCACTGACCTTACTAGGCTGGAAATCCAGTCTTTCAAAGGTTGAGCATACCTGATCATAGCTGAACTTCGTACCTAACAGTGCATTTATTCTGCTTACTGAAGCGATGATCTCGGTTTCCCTGAAATCATTTGTTCCGCACAATACGGTTTCCTCAATACCGCTGGCATCAGCCAGTTCAATGAGCAGCTGCACGCTTCTTTCAACAGCCTTGTGTCCGCCCTTTGGATCAATGCCTTTCTGGAAATGAACGGCAGCTTCCGTATTGAGGTCAAGTCTTCTTGATGTATTTCTTATTGATACGTTATTGAATGTGGCAGCCTCAATGATGATGCCCTTTGTTTCTTCATCGATCTTGCTGTCATCACCGCCCATTACACCGGCAATGCCGATGGCCTTACCGCCTGTAGTAATCATGATGTCTTCCGGCTGGATCCTGTATTCAATGCCGTCCAGTGCGGTATAGATTTCATCCAGGCCTGTCTTGACGGTGATCTCTCTCAGCGGAATCTTGGCCAGGTCATAGAAGTGCAATGGCTGACCGGTTTCCAGCATTACGTAGTTGGAAATGTCTACAACGTTATTAATGGCCTTTACGCCGGCAGCGTGCAAGGCATCCTGCAGCCACTTCGGTGACGGTTTGATAGCTACATGATTAATGATCTTGCCTTCGAATAACGGACACTTGTCAGTTTCTGAAGACAGTTTCAGTGTAGCCGGTTCGGTTTCGCATTCATAACTGTAATCAGGGAGCTTTACTTCCTTGTTTAGAGTTGCTCCAACCTCTTTTGCAAGTGACCACATTGCCAGACAGTCGGCTCTGTTAGGGGTCAGTCCGACATCATAAATGGCATCATCCAGGTTCAGATATTCAAGAACCTTTCTGTTACCTACTTCAGCATCATCAGGCAGTATCTCGATGCCTGACAGCTGTTCTTCGGTAAGCTGCTTCTTATCTACGCCGAGTTCAAACAGAGCGCAGATCATGCCGTCAGACTTCTGACCTCTGATGACTCCTGACTTGATCTCTCCGCCAGGCAGCTTGCAGCCAGGCAGGGCAACGATGACCTTTATGCCAGCTCTGACATTAGGTGCACCGCATACTATCTGTCTTACTGTTGTTCCATCATCAACCTGACATACATGCAGATGGTCACTGTCAGGATGATCAACGCATTCCTTAACATATCCGATGACCAGGTCACTTGCTGAAGCCATTGGTTCAATGCCTTCAACTTCCAGACCGCTTCTTGTCATCTCTTCTGCCAGCCTTTCAGGTGTAACATCTGACAGATCCATGTACTGTTTCAACCAGTTATAAGTTACTCTCATGCTGACACCTCCTATTCAAAACGCTTGTAATTCCTGAGGAATCCAATGTTATTGCTGTATAAGTTACGGATATCGTCAATGCCGTACTTCAGCATTGCCACTCTTTCAACGCCAAGTCCCAGAGCGAAGCCGCTGTACTTTGTTGAATCAATTCCTGCTTCCTCGAGTACGTTCGGATGAACCATGCCGCTGCCCAGGATCTCGATCCAGCCGGTACCCTTGCATACCGGACAGCCCTTGCCGCCGCATACATGGCATGATACGTCTACTTCCTGTGATGGTTCA
Source organism: uncultured Bacillota bacterium (assembly GCA_900319675.1). Classification (GTDB taxonomy): domain Bacteria; phylum Bacillota_I; class Bacilli_A; order Erysipelotrichales; family Erysipelotrichaceae; genus RUG521. The sequence goes on along the minus strand of ONPK01000011.1, from coordinate 24,890 downwards.
GTGAATGGGAAGTATGACTGTCTCAGTCTTACCTGTCTCTCCGGTCCGAACATGCTTCTGGCCAGTAATTCCAGCGTTCCCTTCAGATCAGCCAGGGTAATGCCTTCACCTACGACCAGTACTTCGATCTGAGTAAACTGATGTGAATGGGTTGCGTCATCATCGTCACGTCTGTAGACCTTACCCGGGCAGATTACCTTGATAGGCAGCTTGTTGCCCTGAGCTTCCAGAACACGCATCTGTATGGCCGTTGTCTGTGTCCTTAACAGTCTTCTGACATCGACATAGAAAGTATCCTGCATGTCACGTGCCGGATGGTCATGCGGAATGTTGGCCTTTTCAAAGTTATAGACGTCATATTCTACTTCCGGTCCTTCTACTACGGAATACCCCATTGCCACGAAGATGTCTTCGATCTCCTGACGGATGACCGTCAGCGGATGCAGTGTTCCATGTCTGTATGAGGTTGCCGGTAAGGTAATGTCGATTCTGTCCTTGGCCAGCTGAGCTTCAAGCTGAGCCTTCTTAAGCTGCTCCAACTTTTCGGCAAAGCTCTTTTCAAGTCCCTGCTTGAGGTTATTGACAGCCATGCCAAAGGCTTTCTTTTCCTCAACTGCCAGATTCTTCATTTCCTGCATCAGCGCATTGACGCTGCCCTTCTTGCCAAGCAGTTCAATTCTCAGCTGTTCCAGGGAATTCAGTTCCTTACATTCAGAGATCCTGTCCAGATACTCCTTTCTCATTGATTCCCAATCACGATTCATATTTACTCCCCTTCCTGAAAAAAAGCGTCCCGCATAAGGACGCTTAACGTGGTACCACCTTACTTGTGCATTTCAAAAACGCACACTCATTAAGCCTTAACGCAGCCATACGGGGATGATTAGTCCCACTCCAAGGTGAATGCATATGTGATTATCAGAAGTTTTCACCGGCCACTTCCTCTCTGGGATAAGAGCACATACTATGTTCCTTTTCATCGTATTGAATATATTATAGCCTCCAATGGCGATTACTTCAAACTGTTTTTGAAATAATGGGCACAGATGCCGCAGGCAACTGCGACGTTCAGAGATTCAAAGCCTGACATCTCGATCTTGATGTTTTCATCGCACAGGCTGACCGCTTCATCACTCATTCCCTGTCCCTCATTGCCGAATACCAGCGCATACCTGTCACACTTGCTGACATCCGTAAGATAGATGGCACTTGATAATGTCGTGGCAAAGAGTCTGACGCCCATTGCCTTCAGTCTTTCGGCAGCATCCCTGAAATCCATCGTCAGTACAGGTATGTGGAACAATGCTCCCTGAGTGGACTGTATCGTCTTCTCGTTGTAAAGTGAGGCACAGTTACCGGTCAGTATCACCGCATCATAACCGAATGAACATGCCGTTCTGATGATCGTACCGACATTTCCCGGATCCTGAACGTTTTCCAGAATAATGTAACTGGTACCGACTGGCAGTTCAGGTTCTGCTATCCGGCAGATGCCAAGACAGTCATTCAGGGAAACATTACCGGAAAGCTTCTTCATTACCTTTTCAGAAACGATTATGGCTTCATGGTCAAACGGGTTATCCGTTCCTTCAAGTATCAGCAGCGTTTCCAGTAATCCCCTGCTGATGGCTTCCTCGATCATGTGCTTCTGCTGAACGATGAAAAGACCGTATTCGTCACGGTATTTCTTCATCCTCAGTTTTTCCCACTTTACGACATTCTGATTGTCAACTGATCTGATTTCCATACGCATATTATAGCTTCATTTTGTCATAAGAAAAAGGCCTTATCGGCCTTACTCTTCGATGTGCTCCTTGCCCATGGCCAGGATCTTGTACACATGGTCGTCATCCAGTGAATAGAAGATTGACTTGCCGTCTCTTCTGCTCTTGACCAGATGATTCTGCTTCAGGATCCTTAACTGATGGGATACTGCTGAAATCGTCATGTCAATGGTATCTGCAATGTCACCAACGCCCATTTCCGTTTCAAAGAGAGCATACAGTATCTTTATTCTTGAGGAATCACCGAATACCTTGAACAGTTCAGCCAGTTCGGTCAGTTCCTTTTCATTCATCATTTCCCTGTTTTTTGTCATGTCGTCCTCCTAGAGATTCTTCACATTCAATGCTCTCATGGCATTGATGACCGCAATTACCATGACACCTACGTCCGCAAATATGGCCAGCCACATGTTGGCGATGCCCAATGCACCTAATACCAGGCATGCCAGCTTAACGCCGATTGCGAAATAGATGTTCTCATATACTATTCTGATGCACTTTCTGGCGATCTTGACAGCCTTTACGAGCTTGTAGATGTCATCATCCATCAGGACGATGTCAGCTGCCTCAATTGCTGCATCACTGCCCAGAGCTCCCATCGATATGCCGATGTCTGCTCTGCTTAAGGCCGGGGCATCATTGATGCCGTCACCTACGAAAGCCGTCGTCTGACCTTCGGCCAGTATTTCTTCCAGTTTTTCAACCTTTTCTTCCGGCAGAAGCTCACCATATATTTCACTTATCTTCAGTCTATTGCCGATGCCTTCGGCTACCGCCTTGCGGTCACCTGATAACATTACGGTCTTTTTGACTCCGATGGTTGGCAGAGTTCTGAATGTCTTCTCGGCATTATCCTTCAGAACATCTGATACGATGATGCTGCCGGCAAATCTGCCGTCAACTGCCACGTAGACTATGGTTCCATAGCTTTCAGCCTTTCTGAAGTCAACCCCCACGGTTCTCATCAGCTTGTCATTGCCGCAGGCAACTTCATGCCCATTAATGGTAGCGATGATTCCCTGACCGCTGACTTCCCTGACGTTATCGATCAGACTCTCATCGATGTCCTTTCCATATGCCGTTCTGATGCTGCGGGCGATCGGATGATTTGAATATCCTTCACAGTGTGCTGCGTAATACAGCGTTTCTTCCTCGTTGTCGCAATCCAGGAATTCATTTACCTCAAAGACCCCCTTTGTGATCGTTCCCGTCTTGTCAAAGACGATCGTGCTGACCTTGCTTAAGGCTTCAAGGTAGTTGGATCCCTTGATCAGTATGCCCTGATTGCTGGCACCGCCGATGCCTCCGAAGAAGCTTAACGGAATGCTGATGACCAGCGCACACGGACATGAGATTACCAAGAATGTAAGTGCCCTGTAGATCCAGCTGCTCAGATTCGGATCCTTGCCCATGAAATACAGTACCAGCGGCGGTAAGACGGCCAGTGCCAGGGCACTGTAACATACTGCCGGTGTATAGTAACGGGCAAATCTGGTAATGAACTGTTCGCTTCTGGATTTTCTGCTGGAGGCATTCTCTACCATGTCAAGGATGACTGAAGCGGTTGATTCACCGAATTCCTTCGTTGTTTCGATCTTCAGCACGCCTTCAAGGTTGATGCATCCGCTTATTACTTCATCACCTGGTCTGGCACTTCTTGGTACGCTTTCCCCGGTAAGAGCACTGGTGTCCAGTCTGCTTTCACCTTCCCGTACTATACCGTCCATAGGGATCTTTTCACCAGGTAATACAACTATGATCGTTCCTGTTTCTACTTCATCAGGATCGACCTGTTCAAGTCCGTCTTCACCTTCAATGTTGGCATAGTCAGGTCTGATGTCCATTAATTCCGTAATGCTCTTGCGGCTTCTTCCTACGGCATAGCTCTGGAAGAATTCACCGATCTGATAGAACAGCATTACGCTTACCGCTTCCACGTATTCTCCCAGGGCAATGGCACCAATGGTCGCAACTGCCATCAGGAAGTTTTCATCAAACACCTGTTTATTCTTGATTCCATGCAGGGCTTTCTTCAGAATGTCGTAACCGACGATCAGATAAGGGATCATGTAGGCAACAAAGCTCCATATCCCTTCGAGAGGCAACAGCCTGCATATAATAACAAGAATAATAGCGGCTATTATTCTTGTCAGTACGTTCTTCTGTTTCTTAGTCATCTATTACTTAAGGTAGATCTCGCATTCGTCCTCGACAGCCTTGCAGTTGGTCAGAACGTTCTTCATGACTTCCTTATGATCATATCCTTCCATGAATTCAACGCTCATCTTAAGTGTCATGAAATTAACAACGGCGTCCTTGACCCCTTCTGTCTTCCTGGCTGCCTGTTCCATCTTATTGGCACAGTTTGCGCAATCTACTTCAATCTTATAAGTTTTCTTCATAAAGCTACCTCTCGTCATTTGAACAACTGTTCAACTAATTAAATGATACGACCAGCATGTATGGATGTCAATAGGAAAATAAAAAACAGACAGATATTTCTGTCTGCTTTCTTAATTAACCTTCAATGATTGCGTGACATCTGTCACATAAGCCGTTTTCATCGACGTGATCGACTACGTTCCAGCATCTTGGACAGGTATGTCCTTCAAAGTTTTCAATTCTGATCCAGCCTGTATCGTATTCATCGTATTCTTCTTCAGTCAGTTCAAACTGAGAAGCGATTACCAGCTGAGCAAGGTCGTGGTTGCTTAAGCCTGCGAGGCAGTCTCTGTATTCAGCCTTTGGTTTCAGATATACCTTGGCTTCCAGAGCCTTGTGAATGACGTTTCCGTCTCTGGCAATTTCCAGAGCCTTGAGGATGTCATCCCTTACCTTCATGTACTTATTCCATTTTTCCTTGACTTCTTCAGCATTAGAGTAACTCTTAGTCTTCGGGAACGCGGTCAGGAATACTGATTCTACCTCAGGATTCAGGAATGAGAATACTTCTTCAGCGGTGTATGACAGGATTGGTGACCACAGTTTGCATAAGGCGTCGCAGCATTCGTAGAATACCGTCTGAACCTGTCTTCTTCTTAATGAATCGACCTTCTCAATGTAGAGAATGTCCTTGGCATAGTCCATGTAGAAGGCACTTAATGTATTTGTCATGAAGCTGATCAGTGATGATGCAACCTCGATGAAGTTATACTGTGCGTAGTTTTCCTTTACATGAGCAGTCAGTTCGCTTAACAGTACCAGTACGTACTGGTCAACGCTCTCCAGATCCTCATAGGCTACCTTGTCTTCAGCATAAACGAAATCTTTGTCGCCTGACTTGGTCTGAGTATTGATATTGCCCAACAGATATCTGAAGGTGTTACGCACCTTACGGTAGAAGTCTGAATCCTGCTTGAAGATATCGTCTGAACATCTCATGTCCTGCTTGAAGTCTACCAGTGATGCCCATAATCTCAGGATGTCAGCACCGTACTTGGCGATTACATCCATCGGGTTTACGACGTTGCCGGCTGACTTGTGCATTGCCATGCCCTTGCCGTCAACTACGTAACCGTGTGACAGAACTGCCTTGTATGGAGCCACACCATCGTGGGTCGCTACGCCAACTGACAGACTTGAGTTGAACCAGCCACGGTACTGGTCGCTGCCTTCCAGGTACAGATCACATGGATATGGCAAACCTCTTCTGGCAAATGTATTATGAGATGAACCGCTGTCAAACCAGACGTCCATGATGTCGGTTTCCTTGGTGAAGATGCCGTTCGGGCTGCCAGGATTAGTATATCCTTCCGGCAGAAGGTCCTTGGCTTCTCTTTCAAACCAGACATTTGATCCGTACTGTTCAAACAGTTCAGCTACGTGTTCGAATACCTTCTCATCGATGATCGGCTTATTGGATTCATCATAGAAGATAGGAATCGGTACGCCCCATACTCTCTGACGGGAAATGCACCAGTCCTTGCGGTCCTTGATCATGTTGTAGATGCGCAGGTGACCCCATTCATTGTGCCATGTCGTAGCGTCTACGGCATCCAGCAGTTCCTTCTTGATCTTCTCAATTGATGCGAACCACTGTGTTGTGGCGCGGAAGATTACCGGCTTCTTCATTCTTTCATCATGAGGATAGCTGTGGGTGATCCATTCCAGCTTTAACAGACGTCCCTGTTCATCAAGTCTGGTGACGATGGTCTTGTTGGCATCGAAGACGAACTGTCCTTCCAGCCAGTCTCCTGCCTCGGCTGTCATGCAGCCTCTTTCATCTACCGGACAGAATGCCGGCAAGCCATAGCGGCTGGTCGTCATGAAGTCATCGAGACCGTGTCCGCCTGCTGTATGAACGCATCCGGTACCATCTTCGTCAGTGACATAGTTTGCCAGACAGATGATGGATTCCCTTTCCTCAGGATACAGTACATGCCTGCAGGTAACGTATTCCAATTGCTGGGCAGGGATGGTTCTCAGAACCTTGTATTCAGTTAAGCCGAACTTCTCCATCAGAGAATCGACCAGAGTATCCAGAACGATCAGCTTGCCCTTCTCCGTTTCAACTACGGCATAGTTGAATGCCGGATTCAATGTGATTGCGGTATTGGCCGGCAGTGTCCATGGGGTTGTTGTCCAGATGACGAACTTCTCATCACCGTCAAGCACGCCCTTGCCGTCCTTAACGTCAAACGTAACGAAAATGGTAGGATCTTTACGGTCGTGATATTCAATTTCACTGTCAGCTACGGCACTTTCTCTTTCCGGTGACCAGTAAATTGGCTTCAGGCCCTGGAAGATGAGTCCCTTGAGAGCCATCTTGCCGAAGGTTCTGATCTGGTCAGCTTCGAAAGTCTTCTGCAGCGTAATGTAAGGATTGTCAAAGTCAGCGACTGTGCCCAGTCTCTTCATGGTCGTCTTCTGAATCTCAATCTGCTGGCGGGCATATTCTTCACACTTCTGACGGAAATCGGCAACGCTCATCTTCTTGCGGTCGTAGCCTAACTTAGGCATGGCGTTTTCGATTGGCAGGCCGTGAGTATCCCAGCCCGGATAGAAGCTGATCTGATAGCCGTCCATATGTCTGCTCTTTACGACGAAGTCCTTCAGACATCTGTTCATGGCTGTTCCCATGTGCAGGTTGCCATTGGCATATGGCGGACCGTCGTGCAGTACGAACAGTGGCTTTCCTTCGTTTTTAGCGACCATCTTGTGATAGAGGTCCATGTGTTCCCATTTCTCCTGAATGCCAGGTTCCTTCTTAGGCAGATTGCCTCTCATTTCAAAACTGGTATTCGGCATCAATAACGTATCCTTGTAATCCATAAAAATCCCTCATTTCCCTAAAAAAATACGTCCTTAAAACCTAAGGACGTGTTAACGCGGTACCACCTTAGTTCATGTACGATATGTACATGCCCTCAATCCCTTAACGCGGGCGACGTTACTGACTACATGTCGCCAGTACGGCTCCAAAGTGATATCTGATCGTTCCTCTGATTGACTTGCACCAACCGTCAATTCTCTCATTGCCGGAAACAGCCAGCGTGTCTTTTTCCTCGCCTTTTATTCTTCGCTGGTGATCTTCTTCACCAGACTGTCCAGATCCGGAGCCTCAGGGGCTTCGCATCCGTTTAATGTTTCGATGAACTGCTCCAGGTGAGCCTTGAGTTCGCCCTTTCTCCTGTTGGATTCATCGTTGTAGCTTTCCGTTTCTGCCAGAAGGCTCTTGGCCTTGAACAGAGCTTCCTCAATGATGGCATCAGCGTTGCGCTGAGCATTTTCAATCACTGAATTGGCTTCCCTTAAGGCCAGCCTGGTTACATCGTCAGCTGCCTTTTCTCTCATCGTCAGTTCCGATACGAGTTCCTGATAGCGGTCACGTAATGTCTTAAACTGAGCGCTGACTTTTTCTATCTGACCCTTGTAGGTCAGAACCAGGTCATTCAGACTGTCGATCTGAGACTGCATGGCGTTGATCTTTCTGGAAACCTGACCGGGATCGTAGCCGTTACGGACAATGTCGAAACTACTGTTCTCGCTCATTTGTGACCTTCCTTCCTAGATGAACTGCCGTATCTCAAGGACGTGATTTCCGCTCTTGGTAGAGGCTTTTTCCTCCCCTATCATGAACCTTCCAACACCCCTGACCGACAATATATCACAATTATGACATAGATAATCGCAATCTTCAATAGTCTTGTAATTCACGGCAACAAGCCCGTTTTCGATGTATTCGCGCGCCTTTTCCCGTGATTTTCTGATGACCTGAGAGAGCATCTTATCCAGCCTGTAACTGGATACGGTAACGCTTCTGGACCTGAATCTGAACACCTGTTCAGCGAATTCCCCGTTGTCGACGAAACGTACTGAAACCCGTGATATTCTGGTGAGTTCATCCATGACGAACTGACTGATCTCCCTGGTCACATACAGATAAATGGCACCGTCTTCAACCCACATGTCGCCGAAGGTCTCCTCGTCTATTCCCAGATGGTATACCGCTCCTAACACATCTCTGTGCGTAAGGGTATTGAATCTGGTGTCATAGGTTGCCTTCAGACAGCAGATGTAATCACTGCCGTCAAGATCATCGCCTATGACCAGACGCCTGCTGAAGGCTTCGCTGTAGCCTCCAAAGGCTTGATATGGTACACGGTTGCCAATGTATGTTTCGGCTACTTTCAGCTCGTCGACACCAAGAAAACCATATACCACCGGTATATAGTTTCTTTCGTATCTCGTAATGCCTTCTTCTAATTTTCTGATTAGAAATTCGTAGCCCTGATAGTGCTGATAAACCGAGTTATTCACTAGTCAACAGATTCTTCAAGCCCACCGTTTACTGGTACGCTCTTAGGTGTGCACAGGAATACATCTGTACCAACCTTCTGAATCTTGCCATCGATTGCGTATACAGCGCCCCATAAGAAGTCGATCAGACGCTGACGGTATTCATTCTGTAATCTGTGAATGTTAACAACACAGGCTTTATTTACCTTTAAGTAATCTGCGATACTTGTTGCATCATCATATGAACGCGGTTCGAAGATGATCATCTTGGCATCAGTTTTCAGGATGCCCTTCTGATTAGCTTCTTCATAGTCTGAAGTTGGCTGAGCTTCCTCTACTTCTTCAGATTCTTCTTCGCCGTCTTCATCCTCTGCTGAAATAAAACGTTTGAACTTCTCTCCAATTTTATCCATAATAACGCCTCCTGAATTCATTGATAATTATATCATATATTGTGTTCATTTTATATTATTTTGAAAAAGAAAAAAGCTGCCAGAAATGGCAGCTTAGACAGCTTCGATTACGCCGTATCCTCCCTCTTCACGCTTGTATACAACGCTGATTACACCAGAGCTGTAATCCTTGAAAATGAAGAATGAATGGTCGAGAAGCTCCATCTGCATGATGGCTTCTTCAACGTCCATTTCCTCAACCGGTACTCTCTTTACTCTTACCGGTACGGTCTTTTCTTCTTCTACATCCTCAGAAATGAAGTTCTTTGCCAGCTTTTCCTTATGTCTTCTTGACAGACGTGTCTTCTGTCTTCTCAGCTGATCCTCTAATTTATCAATTGAATCATCTATGGCGTTCCTGATATCCTTATCGATAACTTCGGAACGTAAGTAGCCTACTTTGGTAGGTACCGTCACTTCCAGTTTGATGTTGTTACCATGCTTCTTGACAATGACCTGAGCAGTCGTTTCATCATCAATTAAGATGTACTTGTCCAGGAATGAAAGCTTGTAGGCAATTCTTTCTACCATATCCTGGCTGACTGTTAAGTCTTTTCCATGAACCTTGATTTTCATATTATACCTCCTCCGCTGATTTTCAGCGGTTAAATCCTAAATCAGTGAAATAAGCCAGTTGTAAACCTCGATCATCGCATAGGAATCAAGTCCGCAGTACTCATACAGATCTTCGTAGTACTGCTTCTTTGTTTCCGGGTCATCACACTGCTCAAGCAGGCGGTGGATGGCTACGGCGTCGAGTCCGTTTTCAACGGCAAGATCATGATATGATCTTTCATCGTCCAGCATTTCCTGTATTACCTTGAGAGAATACATTCCCCTCATTCTGACATCGTAGACGACACCATTGACAAACGGCAGTGCCAGATCCACGAATCTGCTGATCACGCCTTCCAGTTGGTCAGAATACTGCGGGAAGTAGCGCTGTAGTTCCCTTAGTCTCAGTATCTCCGCGCCTCTGGCATTGTAGGCAAATATCACGCCTTCATCAGGAATGTCCTCAAGCATGCGCTTCAGGAATTCCTCCCTGCAGTCCCTTTCACCGATGAACTGCTTATGGGTAACGGTACCGTCCTCATTCATGATGTGCAGTGAATACTGAAACAGATTCACATCCAGCGGATGCATGCCGTCATACGGCGGTACCAGGTAAAGATCCCATTCAAAATCTATGAATGACATCGGATAGCCGGAATTATTGTTTAACCAGTCGCTTAATGCTAGCTTGTCAAAGAACCTGCCCCCCTGGCGGTCTGCCATGATCTGGGCAAACTGCTGCTGGGAGCCTTCAAACTTATCGGTATTTACATCCCTCAGGAACCTGATTCCTGAGCGGTACATTTCATATTTATACTGTGATCCCATCAGGGTAAGGATGCTGTTGTCGGGCACCCTGCTTTCCTCAGGGAAGCACTTCTCATAGTACGGGCACTTGTTTCTGCCGGCACACTTTGACGTTCTGACGGCTTCTTCCTCAAAGCCGCTGTCGAAGTGCAGCAGGATGTCCAGTACACCGTCAATTTCAAAGTTCTTGTTTCTGATGTAGGTCAGAATATGCTTTGTCGGATGTCCGTTGCCGTTGAAGAAGTGATCTGTGATGTTCCATAAGGCATCGTGATCCAGTGCTCCCGATCTTTCGTATTCCTTATTAGGGAAAATGATGTATATGTTGTCAACGGTCAGACCGTTTTTCTCAACTACTGCGGCAGTCCACATGATGTTATCTGCTTCACCATCAGTTGGATTGACGCTATATGATGAAAAATACAGATCACAGTGACTGTCCTTATGATACAGGTAAGGCACTCTGCATCTTAAGCCTCTGTAGGTAAATCTTGCCTTCAGAAGCCATTCATGTTCTATCAGAGCTTCGGCTGTATTATCATTATCTTCATTTACCCTTCCCAGGTAATAATTATCAATTCTGAGTTTATTGACGATACTGTCATCAATGCTGACATTGATGTTGAAGTATGGAAATGACTTTTGATTATCTTTTAATGAATACTGATACAGACGCGGGCATCTCAGAAACTTGCGTACATCAGAAATATGCATATTCTATCCTCATTTATATTTTAACATATATGTATCCCAAAAAAATAAAAAAGGACCAAATTGGTCCTAATTTTTTACTTAACTGTTTCCTTTAAAGCTTTAGCAGGTCTGAAGGCTACGGCCTTTTTAGCAGCGATAGTGATCTTTGTCTTTGTAGCAGGATTAATTCCATCATGTGCTGCTTTTTCCTTAACGACGAACTTTCCGAAACCGCTTAAATCAACAGAGTTGCCCTTTTCCAGTTCAGCAATTACAGTGTCCAGCAGGAACTGTACTTCTTCACCGGCTGCCTTCTTTGTTAATTCAAATTCGTCAGCTAATCTTTCAGCTAAATCTTTCTTGTTAAAAACTTCTGCCATTTTAATTCCTCCGTGGTCTATTATACCAAAAAAAGCCCTGTTTACAAGCAAAATACGTTTCTTTTGGCACAGTTTGACCCTGTCATTCCTCTTCCTTGAGGCTTCTGGTCATCAGCTGATAGATGGCTTCCGAAGGTTTCTTGTGTTCAAAGAGAACCTGGTAAAGCTGCTCGGTTATCGGCATTGAAATACCCAGTTCCCTGGCCTCGGTGCAGATGATCCTGCAGGCTTCAACGCCTTCTACCGTCTTGGTATTTGTCTTCCAGAAAACTTCGGCATCATCATTTGATCCGATGGTATATCCGGCCTGCCAGTTACGTGAGAAGCGTGAGGTACAGGTAACGATCAGATCTCCCATGCCGCACAATCCCATGAATGTCTCTCTCTTGGCACCCATTCTGACACCATATCTGGTCATCTCGGCCAGACCTCTGGTCATTAATGATGCCTTGGCATTGTCCCCCAATCCTATTCCATACAGGATGCCGGAGGCAATGGCGATTATGTTTTTCAGACCGGCGCCGTATTCGCAGCCGATCATGTCGCTGTTTCTGTATACGCGGAAATAATCGTTGGCGAACATCTTCTGAAGCATCTTGCTGACATCTTCATCCTCGCAGACGATGTTTACCGTCGTCTGTAATCTCTGTACTACTTCCTCGGCATGTGAAGGTCCAAGTATTGCCGCGTAGGCTCTTAACTTGTCTTCATCAAACATCCTGGTGATCTCAACGGACAGTCTGCCGTGAGTAACCGGTGAGAAGCCCTTTGCAGAGTTTATGATGATCACCGGTCTTTCAACCATTCTGGCAATCTGTTCGGCAACACTCAGTGAAGCTCCGCTGGGAACGGACAGAAGTATTATTTCATGATCCTTTACCATTTCAAGTTCAGTAGTGGCCTTTAACTCAGGATTGAGCAGTGTATCAAAATAACGGGAATTCTGATGCTTCTCGTTTATCTCCCTAACCTGTTCCTCATTACGTCCGTATATCGTGACATCGTGGCCGTTATCAGCCAGGACATTGGCCAGGGCTGTTCCCCAGCTGCCGTATCCGACAACAAATACTTTCATCAGTTTTTCTTCCTCGCTAATATCTTGATCGGGTTACCGTCGAATCCGAACGCATCTCTTAATCTGTTCTCCAGATATCTCTGATATGAGAAATGCAGAAGCTCAGGATCATTGACGAACAGCACGAAAGTTGGCGGTGCCACGGCTACCTGGGATGCATAGTTGATCTTCAGCTTGCGTCCGTTATGGGCAGGCGGTGGCGTAGTGACCATCGCATCGTTGATTACTTCGTTAAGCAGTGCTGTGGATACTCTTGTCTGACCGTAGTCATATACCTCGTCGATCAGCGGGAAAAGCGTATTGATCCTTGACTTGTTCTTGGCCGAAACAAAGGCGACCGGAGCATAATCAAGATACAGGAATTCCTGTCTGATCTGCTTGGTTATCTTATCCATGGTATTCTGATCCTTTTCAACCAGGTCCCACTTGTTATAGACGATGATGACACCCTTGCCGGCTTCCTTGGCATACCCGGCAACGTGCTTGTCCTGTTCAGTGATGCCCGTTGAGCCATCCAGCACAAACAGGGCAACGTCACACTTGTCGATTGCCTTCATCGCTCTTAAAACTGAATACTTCTCTACTTCCTCGTAGACCTTGCCCTTCTTGCGGATGCCGGCCGTATCAACCACGACATAATGCTTGCCGTCACGCTCAAACGGTGTATCGATGGCATCTCTTGTCGTACCTTCAATGCTGGATACGATTACTCTCTGCTGATTCAGCATGGCGTTGACCAGAGAACTCTTGCCAACGTTTGGTCTGCCGATCACGGCAAAGGAAATCATTCCCGCATAGTCATTTACGGGCTCTCCGTCAAATGATTCAACTATCGCATCAAGCAAGTCACCGATGCCAATGCCATGCACACCGCTTATCGCAATCGGATCACCCAAGCCCAGCTTATAGAATTCATAGATGTTTGCCTGATAGGAAACGTCATCGATCTTATTGACCGCAAGAATGACTTTCTTATCAGATTTCTGCAGCATTCTGGCAATGAAGATGTCATCATCCGTGACTCCATCCTTGCCATTGCACAGCATCACGACGGTATCGGCTTCCTCAATGGCAACCTCAACCTGTGCCTTGATCTCTATTTGAAAAGGTTGATCAGCGATTTGTAATCCACCTGTATCGATGACATTAAAAACCTTGGTCAACCATTCGCATTTTCCATAAATTCTGTCTCGAGTTACTCCAGGTGTGTCATCAACGATCGAAACCCTTTCTCCAATCATTCGATTAAACACGGTTGATTTGCCTACATTGGGACGTCCGACGATAGCAACTGTTCCAATCAGCATAATCTCACACTCCCTACAGTTTACTTTCAACTATCTTCAGTATCTCATCGGTAACCTGAACGATCGTCATGTCTGACGTATCGATCTCAATGGCATCATCTGCCTTCTTCAATGGTGAATGCGTACGATGAGTGTCCTGATAATCTCTTTCTATGATCTCCTGCTTCAGAGCTCTCAGATTGCTCTTGATGCCTCTTTCCTTGTTTTCGAGGTATCTTCTCTGAGCTCTGGTCTCTGCTGATGCCGTCATGAAGATCTTTACTTCGGCATCAGGAAGAACTACGGTACCGATGTCTCTGCCATCCATTACATAGCCCTTATTCTTGCTCATTTCCTGCTGCAGCTTTACGAGATGCTGTCTGACTGCCAGCTGAGTGGATACGTCAGATGCCAGCATTGAGATCTCGTTTGTTCTGATTGCAGAGGAAACATCCTCGCCATCAAGCAGGACCTTACCCCTTGGAGTAAAGTCGATGTTGATGCTGTCCAGCAGCTGTTTCATGGCTGCCTTGTCTTTATAATTTATTCCGGTCCTTGCTACCTTGAGAGCTACACAGCGGTACATTGCCCCTGTGTCCAGATGCTTATATCCTAATTCTCTGCACAGCCTCTTGGCTATTGTGCTCTTGCCAGATGCGCTTGGCCCATCTATGGCGATATTGATCTTCCTGTCCATGAGATCACCACCCTTGTTTTCTATATTAAGCCTCTTTCCTGAGCGAAGAAGAATCCAATGATTACGATGATTACGAATAATGCGATGATGAGCAGTGTCAGTACGACGTTCAGGATCCTGTTGGTTCTGCTGACGTTGTTATTGACATCGTTCAGTTCATTTTCATATTCAGATACCTGCAGTTTCAGCTGCTGTGTCTGTTCAAACATCTCCTGACGCAGCTCGCGTTCCATTTCAATCTTCTGTGTCAGTTCATTCAGATGTTCTCTGTTCTCTCTGGTCGTATCAGATTCCTGTCTCTGTGGCTGTGGCTGGTATGCAGGTTCCACTACTGGAGTGGCTACCGGCGTGCTGTCCAGTTCATAGTAACTGTCATCTTCGTCAAGAGAGTAATCCTCATAGGTTGTCTCTGCCGGTGTGCTTACTGCCGGTTCACTGACTTTGGCAGGTTCCTCCGGCTGCTGAACAGGTTCTTCAACCTTTAATTCAGGTTCTTCAACCACTGGTTCCTCAACACTGAATGCAGGCTCATTTACCGGTTCTTCAACCTCCATGAATGGCTTTTCGATTTCCTTTACAGGTTCCTCGACTTCATATGTCGGTTCTTCAATCTTGAATTCAGGTTCCTCAACCTTGAATTCGTTTTCTTCTTCAGGTTCCTCGAAATCAGTAAATTCAAATACAGGTACATCAGGTTCGCTTACCGGATTGTCGGCTTCATAGCCGTCATCATCATTTTCGCTGGCATTGAAGAATCCGGCAAAGATGCCGCCTCTGGCAGGTTTCTTTTCCTCAACGGCCTTAGCGGTTTCAGCTTCCTTGGCTTCCTGCTGTCTTAACTCAGTCATGATGTTGACCTGGGTATCCTCAGCGTTTCTGATGCCGTGGGCAATGTTGTATGCCTTGACATCTCTCAGGATCTTTTCTACGTCATTGTAGCTGTCTTCCAGAGGTTCACTGCTGAACATGCCTTCCATGTCATTCAGTTCATCGTCAATGCTGAAATCATATTCAGGAACGTCTGATGATTTTGTTTCTGCCGGCTGAGGTGTCGTTCTCTCAATGTTGAACGGCCTTACGTTAACACCCAGATCATACTGTGGTTTCTTAACTGCGGCATTCTCAAATGGCAGATCGATCTTCTCTTCAGCTGGCTCTTCCGGCTGATCGTTGAAGTCAAAGCTGAATATTGGTTCCTCAGCCTTTTCCTCAACAGGTTCTTCCTTAGCTTCCTCTGCAGGTTCAACGTATTCCATAGGTTCCTCCTGTGTTTCTTCAAAGGTTCCTCCTGTGTTTCTTCAACAGGTTCAGCATATTCTGCTGGTTCTTCCTGTATTTCCTCAACTGTTTCCGTGAATTCAGCAGGTTCCTCCTGCATTTCTTCAGCAGGTTCAGTATATTCGACAGGTTCTTCCTCAGGCTGCTGTTCAACTGCTGGTTCCGTAAATTCAGCAGGTTCTTCCTGTACAAACTGTTGCGGTTCAGCATATTCTACAAACGGTTCTACGAATTCTTCCTCAACATCCGGAATGCCTTCGAATTCAGTTTCCTGTACAGGCTGTTCAATTGGTTCTTCCATGAAGTTTTCCGGCTGTTCAACTGGCTCTTCGACTTCTGCAGGTTCCTCAGCGAATTCCTCTGGCTGTTCTGCTGGTTCTTCAGCTGATTCTTCTTCGGCCTCTGCAGACTGTTCACTGTATTCCTCAGGTTCGGTAACTTCCGGTTCAGCTTCCTGAACTTCTTCTACAGGCTGGAAATCAAATGCGGATACTTCTTCCTCACTGACCGGCTCTTCCAACGCTGGTTCTTCAGCGTTTTCCTGAACCTTCGGCTCTGTTTCTACGGCCTCTTCGTCAGCTTCAACGATCTCTTCAGCCGGCTGTTCATATTCCGGTTCTGAAATGATCTCATCAACGGCAGCGTCGCTGATCAGCTCGTCAGTTGCATCAGCTCTGTACTCAAATTCCGTATAGTAGTCATCAATTGGAATATCCAGTGGTTCTACATACATGTCATCAAAACTGATTTCCTGCTCCGGGTTTTTTTCTTCGTAATTTACCTGATCATTATCCATAATATCTTGACCCTCTTCATGTTGGATTGCTTCTTCCGAAGCTTCATCAACTATTTCTAACTGTTGCTGTTCAACAGTACCTTCCCTTAACTCCTGTGAATCCTCAGATTCAATTTCATCTATTTCCACCAGCGGCTCTTCTGTTTCCGCCGGTTCTTCTGTTTCAATCTGCGGATCCTGTTGAATGTCCATATCCAACTTAGATTCTTCGATAATGACAGGTTCTTCCCTCTTTCTGTTGAAGAACATGTCTTCGTTAAAATCGCTCGATGCCTCTTCCAGAAGATCTCTGTACAGTTCCTCGTCATTGTCTTCCTGAATGATTTCCTCATCAATTTCAGGTGTTGCTTCCTCTGTGGGAACCACTGTTTCTTCTGTCTTATTTTCTGCGTTCATGCTGCTGATGACATCGGCAAACGTGTCGGTGAATTCGCTTCTTTCCGGAATTCCAATGTCGTTCTGCTTCATGAATTCCAGAGCGTAGTCTCCAATGATCGGTGACAGTTCCTCTTCGGAATAATCCACTGTTTCAGCAAGAGGCACTTCCTCAACAGCTGTCACTTCTTCAGTTTGTTCACTGACCGGCTCATCAATGACCAGATTCAGTCTTTCTGCAGAAGTCTCCTCTTCAGGATATTCTTCATAGGCAGACAGTTCTGATTCATCAACGGTCTCTTCAATCGTCTCGGGTTCACCGAAACTCTGCATCGTTTCACTAACGGCAGGTACAATCGGATCTTCCGTGTATTCACTTGGTGTGTATTCATTAGGAATCTGCGGGATCAGATCAGGATATGCATCCCTCACGACTTCCACTTCTTCATTTTCAATCGGCTCTTCAGCTAACTCTTCCGGTTCAGTGAGCTGAGGCTCTTCTTCCGGTTCTGCAATTTCGGTGACTGCCGGCTTGTTATAGCTGTTCAGATCAAATTTTGGATCATCGTAACCAGTATTCTTAATGCCGTCCATCGGTCCGAAGACACTGGATACTCTCGGCAGCTTCTGAGTATGTACCGGTTCTTCTGCCGGTTCTTCCTTCTTCTCCTCAAAGAACTCAAACGGTTCGTTTGTCTGTTTGTTCATCCACGGCATGTCGAGTGACATGTAGGTGTTGTCAATGACATCATCTTCGACCTTCAGTGAGTCAAGTATCTCATTGAAGTCCTCATGTTCACTGGTCAGGCCAAATCTGTTATCAAAGTCAGCATCACTGGGAACTGTTTCCTCATCATCAGATGCTTCATCAAAAGTATCCGTTTCCTCAAAGAATTTCTGGATCTCTTCCACAGTCACAGTTTCTGTGACTTCCGGTTCAGCCAGTTCTTCTTCAGGTTCATCTGCCTGTTCTTCCTCATGAACATCTTCCTCATAAGATTCTTCATCATATGTTACCGGTTCCTGTTCAGGTTCTTCTGCCTGCTCTTCAATAACTTCAGCCTCTTCCGTGAATTCTTCAACTGTTTCTGCAGGTTCTTCTTCAGCTACTTCCAATTCCTGTTGAGGATACTCGTTCTCTTCATTTTCTGTCTCAGGCTCCTCAGTCTCTTCTGGCTCGGTTTCTGTGACCTCTTCCTCTGAAGATTCTTCAACTGACTGTTCAGGTTCCTCAGCTGCTTCTTCAGTTACTGTTTCCTGTATTTCTTCTTCCGGTTCAATTACAGGCGTTTCAACAGGCTGTTCGATTTCGGCAGTTTCCTCAACTGTTTCCTCTTCAACAGTCTCTGTTTCAGTGACTTCCTCTTTGATCACCGGCTCTTCTGCTGTTTCAGGTTCTGCTTCTGCAGTTTCTTCAATTACGGTTTCCTCATCCGGAAGTTTAACATCTGATGGGATGGCATCATCAAAAGCCTGAACTTCCTCGGCGTTTTCTTCTCTGACAGTTGAAAACGAGCCGGTATTCCTGAAAACGTCAAACTGTTCTTCCAGGGATCTCAGGAACTCTTCCTGTTCTCTGAGCATCTCATCATAATCAGTCGTCAGATTTCTCGTTACTCTCGTATTCAGACTGCCGGTGTCGTCGTTAAAGACGTCACCTGAAGAAACTCCACCGCGGGAATGCCGCAGGTTGTAGGAGTTATCTCTTGCCGTACCGTTTCTGGGGACAGTAGAACCTTCGTTTTCTCCGGCTACTCTCTTGCGCAGATCCTGGTACTTATTCATTCTGCTTCTGCCATCCATTAATTCAATGTTCCTCCGATAGGAAATCCGTCAGTCAATTAAGCACGTCCGCAGTACTTGCCGTCAGCTGTGCTTACTACGATCAGTTCGTCCTGTTCAATGAACAGCGGCACCTTTACCTGCCAGCCTGTCTCCAGAACAGCGTTCTTTGATGCGCTTGTTGCTGTATCGCCCTTTACGGCCTGCTCAGCTTCAGCGACTCTTAATGTTACCTTATCCGGTAATGAGATGCCTAAGATCTCACCTTCATAGCTGGTGATGTTGACATTCTCATTCGGCTTCAGGAAATTGAGCTCCCATTCAAGATTGCTCTTTGGAATCTCAATCTGGTCATATGTCGTAGTATCCATGAATACCAGTTCATCACCGGCATCGTAAAGATACTGCATCTCACTCTTATCAACCAGAGCTTCCTCAACCTTGTCTCCACCTGTAAATACCACGTCCTTGATCGTTCCCGTTCTCATGTCCTTGGCATGAGCCTTTACGACCATCTGACGCATGGCTGTCTTGTTAAGAGAAGTGCTCAGTGTAATGTAGATGTTTCCTTCGTAAATGAAAGTTGTTCCTGGTTTCAAATCATTGACAAGAATCATGAACATAAACCTCCTGTGTTATTTTTCCACGCGAAAAGACACTTATCGCATGATATACATAGTCATTATAACAAAAAAATAAGATATATTAAACAATATTTTAACAATGCCAGAAGGCCGAAAACCATGGAAAAATCCATGGTTAATGGTAACTGGAAACGACGTCTGCAATGTCGTCAAACTCAAGCACGCGGCTTCTGGTAAACTGACCGTACTCGATGGTTATTGAAACGGTCATATCATCGTAACGGATCGATGCTTCACACTCTCCCAGAGAGATGTTTTCATCCTCTTCCTCATATGCCCTGAGCTTTTTCTTTACTCTGTTTATGCACAGTATTTCCATGCGGTTCATGATCCTCATGGCATCCCTGTCTCTGGCAAATTCGTGATAGTTTCTGACCGAAGAACACAGTGAGGAAACCACTGTCAGGGTAACGGCAAGGATCATGCACAGGTAGAAGGACATGAAGCCCTTACGGGCTGTAGTAGGCAATCGGCCAGCACTCCCTTCTGTCTCTGGTAAAACTCAGGTAGACGATATCGTCAATAACCTCAAAATAACAGTCATCAATGCCATGAATGTAATCTACGGTACCCGGCTGACTTATGAGCTTGCCGTTGAGAATGCGGATGATGCAGTCGCTGTCCGCACTGCGGTATGTGATGCTATCAGGGGTGACCTTTGTTATGTCATTGACTGCCAGAGTGATCTGAAGCTGATAGATTCCGATCTCATCCTGATAATCTACCTTCAGTTCCCTTCTCAATTCGATCAGACTCCTGACTGTCGGATAGATCAGGTTTGCCAGCAGGGTTACCGCCACCAGGGCGACCATCAGTTCAACAACGGTAAATCCTGATCGGTTTCCAGCTGCGGCAGAATGTCCGTTATCGGTTCCGGTAATGCCGGCTTTGCCGGATCGTATATTTCCAGATGGTCCTCGTCTCTCCACAGTTCTTCCATCTCTTCACTGGCGGTTTCAAATTCAACGCTGTTTCTTAATGATGATGCACCATATATCAGAGAAGCCGTTATGGATATGATCAGTAATCCCAGCATGGCATCCATCAGAATCATTCCCCTATGGCCTGACATATACCCTCCCGGTTCCCAATGACACTATTATGTCCTTTCCACCCACTGTAAAGCTGTCAGCCAGCAGGACATTTCCCCTGCGGTTGAAAGTCACGTGAATGTCGTGAGCATCATTATCATATTCAGCATAATCATCTGTTTTTATTGCTTCGATCTGTGCCATTGTGATTCCTTCCATTATTCTGGAAGAATCAGATTCGGCACTGTAAGGCAAAACAGTTTTTGCGGTCAATGACATCATTACCGTCAGGATGAGAAGCACCAGCATGCTTTCCGCAAAGGTGAAACCTCTAAGAGGCAACTGCCTGACCGTCTTCAATGTGTATGTAATCGCCATTTGGACAGTAGCACTGGTCTTCGGTAAGATAATCCTCACTGACCAGATCCTCCACGCTGCCAGGCTGTTCACCGGTATTGAGTTCATACATCAGTATCTGGCCGTTAACGATCTCCAGAAGAGCCTTGCAGCCGACGTTGTTGATGACTTCCTTCTTCTGGGCAATGTTGGGAACAGTAACCAGAACGATGATGGAAACCACCGTGAGAACAAGAATCATTTCCAGTACAGTAAAACCTTTTTTCATAAGCTAATACTCCTGCAAGAGCTGTAACGGCAGTAGCAGCACCTGATATCCCATGGTTATGACCGCTGCCACAAACAGGTAGCAGACTGCCTGAATTACGCTGGAAAGCCTCGTCAGGATTCTGTCCAGTTTCAGTTCAACCATGTATTCATAGTCTTCCAGGGCCTGATTGAAGTCATCGCTTCTGATGCCCAGAAGACACAGAGAGTGGAAATCATCATCAAAATAAGCCATGTCCAGGCTCTTTTCAAAATCGACCCCGTTCAGCAGCACTTCATCGAAATGATGTGCGAGCAGGTTCACCATCCTTGTACTGTCATCATGCCTGAGCACGTTAAGGGCATCTATGAGGCTTATTCCGTTTTCCAGCATGCAGTTAAGCCTGATGACAAAACGGTACGTGGCATAGACCTTAAGCGGCCTGTCGAGACCATGGTGATGCAGATATACCCAGAGATAGTTCTCCCTCTTCCTGATGACTATGTACAGTACAAAGAGAACGAAAAGGACAATGAGTATCAGAAGAACGTCTCTAACCATGTTCATCACCCGGAATACTGCCATTACCGACTGACTTCTTTCATCAGCCAGCGCCAGCATGCTCATCATGTTGGGCAGAACGATCTGCGAGAACAGAAACAGCAGACCGAATGATGCCAGTAACAGCATTACCTGATACCCGATCTTGCCGGCAAAGCGGCTGACGATCGTCTTTTCCTTCTTCAGTTGCCTGCTGACTACCATTATGCTCTTATCCAAAGAGAGAAAATCAACATAGAACGAAAGCTCCCTTTCAAAGGGTGAGCTGCCTAACAGTCTGGCGAGACTTATCCCCTCATTAAGCCCTGAACATATGTTTCTGATGGCCCTGCTTGAAGGATAGGTCCTTGACAGCGACTCAAAGGCGTCTCTGACGCTGTAATTGCGTTCCAGCATCCTGGCCAGTAACAGCCACTGAAGTTCACTTAATGAGGCGGAGGAACTACGTTTCCTCAATGATCTTTTGGCTGACTGCCCAGGCAACCTTTTCCTCCATCCTGCTTCTGACGGGATCATTTCTGAGCAGGTAGCCTCTTATCTGGTCCTCATTCAGCAGGTCATAGACACAGGTATAACTGTCTTCACCGTATTTCTTCATCAGGCGCTGATTGACGATGCCGACCGCACTTTCAGCCAGATCGCTTCTGTTAACCCCCAGTTCCAATAATCTGTTCATGGCTGAAACGGTGCTCCTTGAGTGCATGCTGGTAACGACCAGACAGCCGGTCAAGGCCGCTCTTACGGTCATTTTCGCCGTTTTTTCATCTCTGATCTCTCCGATCATGATTATGTCGGGATTATGCCTCATGATCTGCCTGATGCCTTCATCATAACTGAATCCTGTCTTCTCATTGATCTCCATCTGTACGACATTCTCCTGGGCGACCTCTATGGGATCTTCCAGGGAGAATACCGTCTTTCCTTTCGCCATTCTGAGCAGTGAATAAAGAGTTGTCGTCTTCCCGCTGCCCGTCAGGCCGGTAAACAGAATGAGTCCTGACCTGAGTGTAAGCCACTCACTGAAGATGTCCTGAACGGCTTTGTCATATGTAAGTTCATCCAGGCTCAGTCCCTCGTGACAGTTCAGTATCCTCAGAACGCCGTTTCGGCGTTTTGAAGTGCTCATCACCGCAAAACGGAAGTCATAGAACACCGAACGGTAATAGTAGCTGAAGGCTCCTGACTGCGGCTTGCTGAGACTGGTTATGTCAAGATGAGCCTGATACTGCAGATAGTTGAACAGATTGATGTCTGCCCTTTCTGCCGGCACGCTTTTCAACCCTCTGATACCTCTCAAGGCTATCGTTATCTCATCATCAATGATGTTGAAATGGACGTCCGTGGCCTTTTCCTCAAGTGCCAGCTGAAGCAGCTGTTCAAATCTTTCTTCCATGTTGATTTCCTCATTAACCTATTCGCTTTTCTGAGGATATGACCTAAAAAAAGAACCTGAAATCAGGTTCTCTTACAGGAATGGATTATATTTCAGTTCGTGTTCAATGGTCGAAGCCCCTTCATGACCGGGATATACGACCATGTCAAACGGCAGTGTTTCAACTACCTTCAATGACTGCTTCAGCTGTGAATAGCTGCCGCCATACAGATCTGTACGGCCTACCGATTCGTTGAACAGCGTATCTCCGGAAAACAGATTGTTTTCAATGACATACATGACTGAACCTGGTGTATGGCCGGGAGTGTAGAGGATCCTTATGTCAAAGTCCCCAGTTTTCAGTTCGTTTCCCTCAAGCCAGCTGATTTCAGATGAAACGCAGACACCCATGTTTTCCCTGCTGCTGATCTTGCCCGGTAAGATGATGTCCTCATCGTCCCTGCAGGCATATACCGGACAGCCGAAGGTATTTCTGACGGCGTCTACGGCGCCGATGTGGTCAAAGTGGCCGTGAGTGAGCAGGATCGCCTTAAGCGTGCAGCCTTCAAGACTTCTGATGGCTTCGATGACTCTTCTCGGTGAGTATCCGGGATCTATCACCAGCAGATCACTGCCCTTTTTCAAGATGTAGCAGTTAGTCTGATAAAGTCCCAGAACAAGTGTGATTATTTCCATGTCAGGCTAGAAAAAAAGCCCTGTGTACAGGCTTATTTTTTCTCCTTATGTGTAGTCATCTTGTTGCAACGTGGGCAGTACTTCTTGATTTCCATCTTTTCAGGATGTTTTCTCTTATTACGTGTGCCTAAGTAATTCTCTTCACCACATACAGTGCACTTAAAGATCAGATTTTCTCTCACAACGAACCCTCCTTGCCATTCAAAAATTGATTGCTTGATTATTCTAACATAAACTTATAATAAATGACAACACTTTTTTGTATGTTATAATCTAAACAGAGGTGCATTTATGTATACAAGAGAAAACACTAGACAGATAAAGGTTGGAAATCTCACCATGGGCGGCGAGAACAAGGTTCTCATCCAGTCCATGACCAATACAAAGACCCGTAATGTTGAAGCTACAGTGGCTCAGATCAGACAGCTGGAAGACGTAGGCTGTCAGATCATCAGGGTAGCCGTCTTCAACGAAGAAGATGCCCTGGCAGTAAAGGAAATAAAGAAACAGATCAACATACCTCTGGTGTGCGACATTCACTTTGATTACAAGCTGGCCATCACCTGCATCGAGATGGGTGCTGACAAGATTAGGCTCAACCCCGGCAACATCGGTTCCGAGGAAAACGTGGCCAAGGTAGTTGAAAAGTGCAAGCAGTACAATGTACCGATCAGGATTGGCATAAACAGCGGTTCAATTGAGAAGGTGCTTCTGGAAAAGTACGGCCGCTGCTGTGCAGAAGCCATGATCGAGAGTGCGCAGAAGCACATCGACATTCTGGAGAAGCATGACTTCCATGACATATGTCTCTCCTTCAAGTCATCCAATGTTCCGATGACCATTGAAGCCTACAGACTGGCAGCTCAGAAGTGGAATTACCCGCTGCATCTAGGCTTGACGGAAGCCGGAACCAAGGACTACAGTCTGATCAAGTCATCAGCTGCCCTGGGTACGCTGCTTAATGACGGCATCGGCGATACGATAAGGATCTCGATTTCCGATGACTGCGTTGAAGAGATAAAGGCAGCCAAGAAACTGCTGAAGGCCTTTGACCTGGCACATAACGTGCCTGATCTGGTAAGCTGTCCGACCTGCGGCAGACTGCAATATGACGTTCTGCCTATAGTTCATGAAATAGAGGAATTCCTGGAAACAGTTAACAAGGACATCAAGGTCGCCATCATGGGCTGTGCCGTAAACGGCCCTGGTGAATCCAGAGACGCGGACATCGGCATTGCCGGCGGTGTTAACGAAGGAATACTGTTCAAGCATGGTGAAGTCGTA
>ONPK01000087.1 GCA_900319675.1 uncultured Bacillota bacterium | reverse complement strand
AATCCGAATGCGATATAACTTATGGCTTTCTTAATGTTCATAAGACTATTACCTCCTAAAATAACAATACTATTTTACCACCAGCCACTATCATGGCAAGTGATTATTGACTAATTGTTGTTGCTGTAGTAGACGATGAGTACCAGAAAAATGATGACCAGTAACAGGGCAAGAATGACCTTGATGTGTCTTCTGCGTTCCTCGCTGATCGTCGCAACGTATTCCCTGATGAAGGCGTTGATCCAGAAATAGCTCTTCGTCGGAGCTCCGATGCCCTCAGCGGCAATGCCCATTGAATTTGCCAGCATGCCGGCTCTGAAAACGTGGAAGTTGGTCGTTGAGAAGGCAACCATCGGTTCGCCGTTTTCCTTATTCATTAACTCATATGAATTGCGGAAGTTCTCGTAGGTTGTTGCCGATTCACTTTCAACGATTATCCTTTCCTTCGGAATGCCGATGCTTTCCAGATAATTGCCAATGCATTCACCTTCGGAAACGATCTCATTACTGCCCTGACCGCCGGAAGGAACGAAGATGATGTCCCTGCCCGTTGCCTTCTTCTGCATCTCGGCAAACTGAACGGCCCGGTCAGCCCTGGATTTCAATAGCGGCGTTGGCTTGCCGTCTTCCCCAACCTGACAACCCAGAATCATGATGTAGTCCTTGTTGAACTCAGGAATGTGTCTGGCAGCCGTGATTCCCATTACGATGGTTCCTATTAACAGGCACTCAAGATAGGTGATGACGGTTGAAACGGCACTGCCGAGAAACAGCACAATGTAATAATCCGGCCTGTTGAGATTGTGAATGTCGATCGGTCCGCTGTAGGTACCCTGCAGTATTCCTTCAACAATTGACGGCAGTATTGTCAGGAAGATGAACATGAAGCCCAGGATTACGCCCAGCATGTTGCGCCAGTTTCTTCCCTCATTTCTCACTAACCTGATGTTACTCAGGGTCACGCCGATTGATGTTATCAGCATTATCGGCAGTGACACGATGGAAAATGACGATGCCGAGTTGAGAAGGGTTTCAACGATGCCGATCAGTCCCTTGTTATTGAACAGGGCAAATATGTGTTCCAGCAACAGGAAGTCCAGGAAGATGATCATGCCGAGGTTACTGACATTGCGGTACTGATACATGTTTTCCTTCACTCCTGCCTTATAATTTCTTGAAAGATCATCGATCAGGACAGCCAGAAACATGATGGCAGCCAGTGGAATGACGATGTCTCCCGTGCAGTTACCGAAGAAGTCTCCCTCGGTAATGATGCCCAGCGAATGAACATAGAACACCTTGGAATAGGATGTCACTTCATCGAAGATTCCCACAAGCGTCGTACCCCTGGCAACGGCTTCAAACCTTACAAACAGTTTAAGCCCATCCAGTCTTTCCTCGGTGATCCTGACGACACCTTCCCTGTCCACGACCAGATTTATCTCGTCGGCAGAGGCGTATTCCTTTCTGAGGTCAAATTCTGCCGTATAGCTGCGGCCAAAAAAGGCAATGCATGCAAAACACATTACCGCTAGAATCAATCCTGTCAGTATGTTGGTCTTTCTTAACATTGCCTCTTGTCCTTACTGTATGTTTACTGCTCCGACAGCCTTCTTCAGTATGTCCTCAAACTCCTGATTTTCAGCCCTGGCAAATACCGACAGGCTGTATACCGTGTTTCTGTTCTTGAACAGCACTGAAGCTCCCTGCTGTCTGATTCCGGCTACGTCGTATTCAAACCAGTAGCCTTCCCCGCTTTTGCCGTCAACATCTTCAGAGAAGAAGCCCTTGTTGACGTAATTGTTGTTTCTGTACAGGTCAGCTGCCATGCTTTCATTCTTTCTGGCCATTGCCTTCATGTCCGCCATGGCAAGTAACAGACCATTGTACTTCTGCCATAACAGGGTAACGATGACGTGAGCTTCCTTATCCCAGATGCCCCATAAGTCTCCGGTTACACTGCCATAGGCCTTCTGCAGTTCCTCACTGCTCATCAATTCGTAACTGTCAGGAAATCTGACTGTTACTTCATTATTAACTACTTCACTTCTCATATTCATTATGTCAGCTTAAAGCCGTTTTCCTCAAATAATCTCTTTATCTCTCTGTTAACAACAGTTCTTACGTCAAACTTATGTGATTCAAGACACTCGGTTCTGATTGACAGTCTCATCGTCCTGCCGCTCATGTCGTCAATGCCGCCGTAGTTAGGACCGTCAAGAATGTACGGTGACAGTTCCTTGATCTTCGGCAGTTCATTTCTAAGCATTTCCTCAATGGCTGCGATGTCCTGATCGAACGGAACGTTGATGATGACGTCACAGTATGAGTTCCTCTTGGTCTTGTTGACGATGTTGGTCAGATTGCGGTTGTTGACTGACTTGATGTCCTGAGTAACGCTCATCAGTCTTGTCGTTCTGATGCCGATCTCAATTACTCTGCCCTTGTAGCCGTTGATCTCTATGATGTCGCCAACCTGGAATTCATGCTCGAAAATGATGAATATACCAGCCAGGATATCAGTAACCAGGTCACGGGCGCCAAGGCCTATGACAAGAGTCAGGATGCCGGCGCTGGCCAGCAATGACTGTGAGTCAAAGCCTAATAATGACAGGCAGTAGAAGATCACGAAGATCGTTGCCAGATAGTTAACGAAGCTGCTTAACAGTCTCAGCATCGTTTCGCTCTTCGGCGTAACGAGCTTGATCGCTTCATTGAAGACATTTTTCAATACGGCAACTGCCATGAAGTAGACGAACAGAACCATCAGGACTTCAGAATAGGCAAATACGTTCAGTCCTCTTTCCCACTTGCCGCTCATGATGAATCCGAAGATCGAATCCTCCGTATAAAGCACGTTTCTGAAGGCGATGGCAGTCAGGGCAAACACAGCCAGAATGCTGACGACGATCTGAACGATCATGGCTGTCTTTTCCTCAGCTGTCTTCTTTTCCCAGGTTACTCTTTCCCTTAACATTCTGGAAATGATGTTAAGAGTACGTTTCTGCTGACCGCCATACACGGTAACATCAATGTACGGGTCATCCTCTTCAGCTATCTTGATCGGTTCCACATCATGTCTGTAGATGTAAATGAATATGGCTATTATGCCTATGGTGCTCAGAAGCACCGTGGTAAGAGTTATTGACAGTCTGCCTGTGAACAGCGTCTTGACGTTCTCACAGATGTAGATGATGCTGTCGTCACTCTGGAATGATTCGGCATAGTATCTTTCACCGTCAAAATTGATGTACCCGTAGTACTTGTTTCTTATCTGAGCATCCTCAATGCCGTTATCAAAGGCCAGTTCTTCCTCATGGTCTCCCAGACTTGAGTAGGTTATGGTCTTGTCCGTATTGCTGATGATGAACACTTCGTTGTTCTCGCCGGCCATGTTGCTGCTGACGATGTACTTGACCTCGTTATCCTTGAGTACGTTCTCCAGTTCCTCAACATTGTTGGCCGTCTGCAGGAAGCCATCGTATTCACCGTTGGCGTCGTGCATGGTAACACCGACGAACTGATGATAGGTTCCGGTAAGCTCATCCTCCTGAGCTTCCTGAATTACATAAGGTACGCCGTGTTTCAGCATGCGGAAGGTGTATGACTGATCCTCAGGCTCATCAGAAATGACGAAGCCGAAGATCGGTGAATCGGAGAGGGTTTCAACGCCATCTCCGTTGAACAGCATGATGTATTCCAGATCGAATATTCTGGAGAGGTCCTTCAGGTTTTCCTTTGTTCTGAGTTCAGGATTATGTGACAGGATCTCAGCAACGATCTGGGCCTTGTTCAGGTTATTTATGTCACATACGTTTTTCAGCTGCTCGGAGCTGTAGCTTGCTTCGTCAATGCTGCTGGAAAGTTCTGCTATCTTATTGTTGGCTGATATTGAGTACATGGTGAGTGAGAACAGTGTCTGAACGTAATTTGCCGTCAGGCCAATGACTGTCAGACCGATCACACCGAATGTGATGAGCTTTCTTCTGGTCAGACCGATGAGCTCATGCTTCCTTTCACCCTTGAATCTGCCGAAATCCTGCTTTGCGAAATACCCGTAGGTAATGAGCACGGTAAATACGATGCAGATGGCGACATAGATGATGCCAACGGCAGCGTGGCTATTCATGGTCATGTTACGGGATGATATGCCACAGGCAATGGTTATGCCCAGATGCTCATTGACAACACTTGAGGTATAATACTGTTCCTTATTGATTCTTAACCACTTGGCATCCTTCTGAACAAGGTCCGTGAGTCTGATTCCCAGAGCACTGATGCTCTGACCGATGAACTCAGGGTCCGGATAGTAAACTATCTTGCCGATGTTATTGGTTACGACAAAGAACAGATCCTTGTTATTGATGACTTTCTGCAGGATCCTGTTTTCGGTATAGATGTTATTAAGCACCTGATCAAGATCAGCCGTATTCTTCTTGATGCATATCATCGTTCCGTTTTCAGACGTACTTGTGTAATATCTGAAGCCTACGTCCTTGATTTCCGGCGTATACCCTATCATGATCTGGTCAACGACAAACAGGTCCATCAGTTCATCATTTACCGTGAAGTCCGGATCATGGTCTACCAGGTAGGCAACGGCATCAGCCTTGGCCTGCATGTTGCCGTCATACATTCTGGTCAGATCCTTGGTGTGCTGGTAGGAAACGTTAAAGGTCTCCGTGACCTTATCCAGTCTGCGGATCAGATTGGCTTTCTGATTATATTCAGTAAAAGCTGTCTCCACCAGGAAAAGGAGCATGCCGGTTACGGCAAGCACGATCATTTCAAAAACCAGTACGTTACGCAGCTTAAGTATTCTCTTACTCTTCTTCGGTTCTGTCACAGGATCAACCTCCCACATCTATTATTTTATCTGCTTAACAAAGCACACGAAAACTCTCTTTTTTCCATTTTAACACTTTATAAAGGTATTTTTATAGTATAATGAGTAATATTCGGAGGCAGAAAACAATGTTATTGAATCCAAACAGTCTATCAACCAACATTCTTGTAACACTGCTTACCCTGGTAATGGTTTTCGCATTGCCCTGGCTGGACAGAACGGTATGCAATAAGCTTGGGCTTAGTCTCAATGACCGTCTGAGTACCAACCCCAAGGCAGACCGGCTGCTTCATCTGCGCAAGTGGCTGCTGGTCATCATGTTCGGAGTATACCTGTTACTGGTACTGTATGTGACCTTCCTGTCCAGAAGCGCTGCTGAAGACTATAAGGTCAACGCCGAGCTGTTTGAAGGTCTGAAAAGATCCATCAACATCGACTTCGGCATCCTGGGTTTCATTGCCTCCATATTCACGGACGGACCTGAACAGGCCCTGGCTCATGTCAGGATCCAGCATTTTGAAAATCTGGCTCAGGTATACATGAACATCTGCATGTTCATCCCGATGGGATACCTGCTTCCATACATATTTGACTGGTTCAGAAGAAGAGTAAGGCCCCGCACCATAGCAACCTGTTTTCTGGCTTCTCTGGCCATTGAAAACATCCAGTTACTGACGAGGATGGGGTTCTACGATGTCGATGACCTGTTTGCCAATACACTGGGCGGAATCATCGGCGTTTACCTTTACATTGGTGTTGCCTACATTCTGGCACACCCGGACTGGCGTGACAGATTCAGATTCTACCGGCTGTGGCGTAAGGATGCCGTAAAGAGTGCCATGTTCCCGTTTTTCAGGAAACTGCATCTGGTAAGGTCAACCATCTATGGTACTGACAGTGCAGCTGCTCTTGACTTCTATGTTACGAAACTGGGAATGTACCCGCTGAATACTCTGTATGATGAGAAGACGAACACGACCAGACACCTGCTGGAATACGGCAACAGCCAGCTGGAACTGATCTGTACTCCCGGCTTGAAGATCAAGCCGCAGACGATAACCATCGCCTGCAACAATTCAGAATATCTGAAGAAAAGACTTCTCAACAAGGGAATCGAAGTAAGTGAGTATTCCGAAGACAGTTATACCGGCTTGAGAACCTACAGCATCAAGGGACCGGACAACGTCACGATCACCATCATTGAAGAATGACAAAGCTCTTCTGAATTACAGAAGAGCTTTTTTCCTTATAAAACAATTGATTTAGTACTAAATGAATTTTTATACTGATAATTCTTCAATGAATTCCTTTAGCTTTTCTGAATCACCGTCGAATACTCTTGATGGCACCAGCAGTGCTGAACCATTATCCGGAACAAGAACAACGACATGATTCATGATGGTATAATCAGTAATTTTCCCAGTAAACCGTGTTCAGTTCACCGGCTGCTGCACAGGCATTTTCCATGGCGTTTTCACCCAGGTGGTGAAATCCGCCGATCACACCCATCATTATCGGATACGGAAGTTCATTTCCATAAAAATCAAATCTGCAGTCAGCGACATCAGAGCCAACCAACCTCATTTCAATGGCCAGTGATTCAAAGTACTTTCTTGTCAGTACGTCAGAATTACCGGCACTGCTTGCCAAAACCTTATTTACGTCATTATCTGCCATTGTAAACACTCTCCTTCACAATGACATTATAGTTTTCCTGTCTTTTTTCTCCTTTTCAGAAAGTTCATTTGAAAAAGGAAAAGAAAAGATGTACGCACGGTACATCTCTTTGTTAATTCATTACCAGCCGCTGCTGCCGCCACCGCCGGAACCGCCGCCGGAATAGCCACCGCCGGAGCCTCCGCCACTGTCAGATGAACTTGACCATCCTGAGGAATCAGTCCAGCCATCCGAACTTGAACTGTTTTCAGCCCAGCCTGTTGAGTCACGCTGGAAACTGTTCATGTTATTGTCCATGAAGTAGACGACATCAGTGCCTTCATACCAGCTTACCGGCGGGATCGCAATGTCCGCAAACCTGCTGATCCAGAAATCGGTGACGCCTAAGGCATAGGCATAAGGCAGAATGTCATAGAAATAATTCGGGTTTTCCTCAACCAGCATGATGATCCTGTCCTTTTCAGCAACTTCTATGAAATCCCTGAATCCCAGGATCCTGCCGTACAGCCTGTTGTTTTCTTCCGTTCTCTTCTTATACCTGCAGGCAAGATAGAACTGATAAATAACGAACGTTCCAGATTGGAGGTCAGTATGACAACAGGTACGGTGAATGCCAGATGCAGGGCTGACAGTACGCTGATGATTATGTATATCCATCTTTTCTTTTCGTACATTTTCATGCCATGCTTTCTGATGTACTCGCTAATGTCATTAATGGTGCTGTAGAATCTGTGTCTGAGCTTGTCTCTGGTAACGATCAGAGTGCCATCTTCCTGCTCCTCAGCGTATTTCTCCAGACCTTCCAGGTACATGTTCTCTTCCTTGCTCAGACCTTCCGTGCTCTTGTCTGAAAGCACGAACCTGTAGTTATCTTCTTCAATGTCCTCTATCTTCAGATAGCCCTTGGCAGCCAGCAACAGCAACATTCCATTTATTGACGTCTTGCCGGCATATCCATACATGACATTATACATCTGTGGAGGTGTCAGTCCTTCCGGCGGATAGAATTCCACCGGTGTTACGACGACGTCAGGCTTGCCATGTCTGACATAGTTTCTTCTGTTAATGATGGTCAGTACTATTGCCTGCACTGCGGCAAATACGCAGGTCAGAATGCTTCTGATCGGCCAGACCTTCTTGAAGTATCCTTCCTCAAACTCACATCTGACCGTGAAGGCCTCTCCCGGCTTAAGCGTCTCAAA
>ONPK01000043.1 GCA_900319675.1 uncultured Bacillota bacterium | reverse complement strand
CTTATCCTTGCGGATGGTTCTCAAGGCAAGCATTACCAGTATCGCTATGACAGCGATGACGATCAGATTGCCCCAGTTCATAACAGACCTCCAACGACTCTGACGATCAGGGCTCCGATCCATGCCAGTAAGCACTGCCAGGCTACAACATAGACTGCCCATTTACTGCCAAGTTCTCTCTTGATTGAGGCAACAGCCGCAACACAAGGCGTATACAGAAGGCTGAATACCAGCATGCAGGCCGCCGTAAGTGAACTTATGGCACCGGCAACACCAGTATCAGCAAACAGCATCTCCATCATTGAAACGACGCTTTCCTTGGCCATGAAGCCGCATACAAGCGATGTTACGATCCTCCAGTCTCCTAGTCCTGCCGGCTTCATAATCGGCACTAACAGGCTGGAAACAGCTGCCAGAATGCTTGTGTGAGGATCATCAACAAGATTGAATCTGAAGTCAAAGCTCTTCAGGAACCATACAACTATAGTAGCGATGAGAATCACGGAGAACGCTCTCTGCAGAAAGTCCTTGGACTTTTCCCATAACAGCTGCATTACGTTCTTAAACCCAGGCATGCGGTAATTAGGCAGTTCCATGACAAACGGAACGGCTTCACCGGTAAACAGTGTCTTCTTGAACACCAGAGCCATCAGTATTCCGACTATGATGCCCAGAACATACAGTCCGGTTACGATTATCCAGCTGATCTTCGGGAAAAACGCAGTGGCAAAGAATCCGTATATCGGCAGCTTTGCCGTACAGCTCATGAATGGCGTCAGTAATATCGTCATTTTTCTGTCTCTGGCACTTGGCAATGTTCTTGTGGACATTACCGCCGGTACCGTACAGCCAAATCCTATCAGCATCGGTACGATGCTTCTGCCGGACAGGCCTATCTTTCTAAGCAGCTTATCCATTACAAACGCAACCCTGGCAATGTAGCCGCTGTCCTCAAGCAGACTTAAAAACAGGAACATGGTAACGATGATCGGCAAGAAGCTTAAGACGCTTCCTACGCCTTCAAACAGGCCGTCAGATACCAGTGACTGTAAGCCCATATTGACGTTGGCACTCTGCATCGCAGCTTTCACGACGTTCTTAAGGGCATCGATTCCTGATGCCAGAAGGTTCTGCAGGAATGGTCCGATCAGGGCAAACGTCAGGTAAAATACCAATCCCATGATCAGTATGAACATCGGGATGGCACTGAACTTGCCTGTCAATATCTTATCGATCTTGCCGCTGCGGATGTGTTCCCTGCTCTCGTTAGGTTTCTTAACGCAGCTGTTGCATACCTTGTATATGTAGGCAAAACGCATCTCTGCCATGGCAGCGCTGCGGTCAAGCCCTCTTTCGTTTTCCATCTGAACGATGATGTGCTCAATGGTTTCCTTTTCGTTCTGATCCAACTCCAGCATCTTCATGATCTGCGGATCGCCCTCGATGATCTTGCTGGCAGCGAATCTTGTCGGCAAGCCTGTTCTGACAGCATGGTCTTCAATGAGATGTATGATGGCATGTATTGCCCTGTGAATGGCACCGCCATTCTCATTATTCTCACAGAAGTCATGGTATACCGGTTTTTCCTGGTATCTGGCAATGTGGATGGCATGGTTGACCAGTTCATCAACGCCCTCATTCTTGGCAGCAGAAATCGGTATTACCGGTACTCCCAGCATGTCCTCCATTCTGTTGATGTCTACCGTACCGCCATTGCCGGTCATTTCATCCATCATGTTAAGAGCTACGACCATCGGTACGTTCATTTCCAGTAACTGAATGGTCAGATACAGATTTCTCTCTATGTTGGTTACGTCAACGATGTTGATTATTGCCTTCGGTTTTTCTCTGATGATATGGTTTCTGGAAACCTTTTCCTCACTTGAATAAGGTGACATTGAATAAATGCCCGGCAGGTCCGTTATGAGTGTATTCGGATGTCCCTTAATGACGCCATCCTTGCGGTCAACGGTAACGCCAGGGAAATTGCCTACGTGCTGATTTGAACCGGTAAGCTGGTTGAACAACGTAGTCTTGCCACTGTTCTGATTGCCAACCAGAGCAAAGGTCAGAGTTTCATTCTCCG
Source organism: uncultured Bacillota bacterium (assembly GCA_900319675.1). Lineage (GTDB taxonomy): Bacteria > Bacillota_I > Bacilli_A > Erysipelotrichales > Erysipelotrichaceae > RUG521. Next base: position 7,333 of record ONPK01000043.1, on the reverse strand, counting down.
GTAATGGATTGCCGCTTCCCTTCGGGTGGAACTTGCCTTCCTCACCTAATCCAGGGTGCAGTACCTTTCTTTCCTTGTCCTGCAGTTTCTGTGTTTCCGCAGGATTATCAGTGACTTCCTCGACTTCGATCTTCTCTGCTTCGCTTAATCTCAACGTAAGCTCATAGCCGTGTATTCTTAATTCCATTGGGTCACCCATTGGTGCAAACTTAACCAGTGTGATCAAGGCATCCGGGATTACCCCCATGTCAAGGAAGTGCTGACGTAAAGCACCTTCACCGCCAACACTCTTTATTCTTACTGTCTGATTCTGCTTGATTTCATTCAGTTTCATTTTTTCTACCCTGCTTCGCTATAATTGTACTATATCTGAGTAGTAAAGGCTGACTAAAATCATAACAGGAAGATAAAAAAAGACGGTTTTAAACAAACCGTCTTCATTGTACTGTTCTGTTTTAGATCGGTTCTCTGTGGTAACCCATGAAGTACAGGCCGAACGCTGCCCCGCAGATTCCGCCGGCAATGTGAGCCAGCTGAGAAATGTTGTCAGAAGCGTACATGGCATCATAGATCTCTCCACCGAGATAAATGATGAGTACCAGTATCAGAGTCAACGGTATCTGGCCCTTCTCAAAGCTTGTGGCTGAGGCCAGCACGATCATCATGAACACGACACCGCTGGCACCGCATAAGGCAATGTCAGGGAAGATGATGTTGTTCAGAATACCGCCTACTACTGCGGTAACACCGATCATCTTGATCAGGTTCTTACTGCCGTACTTTTCTTCGATCATAGGTCCAAGCATCAGAATGTACATAATATTGCCCAGGAAGTGATCCCATCCGGCATGGCCGAAAACATAGGTGATCAGCCTTATGTAAGTCAACGGATTAAACAGACTGTTGAAATATGTCATGAAAAACATTCTTGTAGTGTAGCCGTTGGTATAGTAGCCTAAGGCAAGACTGAGCAGACAGATCAGTGAAAACGTCAGCGTAACAGGAGCGTTGTAATCAATGAAGAACTTTCTCTTTTTCATATTCCCACCCTTTCTAAATAAAAAAATGGTGAGGAGTAAGGGACTCGAACCCATGACCCCTTCCACGTCAAGGAAGTGCTCTCCCAGCTGAGCTAACCCCTCATCACCATTTCGGTATGTATATATTACCACCTTTATTTCATTTTGTTAACCTGTAATTTGGATGAAATAATCCCGTTCTTTCGTTGTACTCATCATCAACCATCTGAAATCCCAGCTTTTCCAGGATCTTTTCATAGGCAATGTTGTCAGGATTATTGTCCGTTACTATCTCCGTAGCCCCCACGTAGTCAAAGGCATGTTCCAGTACTCTGCGGCAGGCTTCCGTGCCGAATCCCCTGTTCCAGTACTCCGGCAGGATGTAGACGGCAAGGCCATATTTCTTCCTGTTGCCCTTAACCGGTAAAAGTCCACACGCTCCCAGAAACTCATTCTTATTGGAAAAGATCGGCCAGCAGGATACATGATACTTTCCCTCGTTGTATATTTCGGTATTGAGTCTGGATAATACCTCATCATTTGTCACGTCATCAGCCAGATATCTGAATACGTCCCTGTTCTGCCATAACCTCTTGGCCAGCAACAGGTCATTCTTTTCCCAGCGGGAAAACTGAATGTCTTCAGACTTCATGAAGTACTTTCTCGTTACTTCCCTAACGGCTATCCTGTTCTGCATTTCAGTCCTGTTCTTGAGAACGAAGGTAGTATCTCCCGGATTAAGAGAGAAGACCTTCTTCTTGATCCTTGCATGAGTGTACTCATTCCTAACGAAGTCCATGAGCACATGGCTGTGATAGCCATGAACGACCAAAAGCTCCGTACACTTAAAGGGCAATGTCTCCAGTAAGTGGTTCAGAGCTATCTTGCTTTCAATGACCGTCATCTCATGCAGATCGATTCTTTCTTTCATCTCTCAATATCCTGTCTGTAGAACTTCAGCGGTTTACGGTAATCAAGTCCGGTAAAGAAAGATCTGTCGTTGATGTCTTCAAGCAGAGTTTCAACTTCGATATCTCCCTTCATGTACCTGTCAAACAGCGTCAGCAGTGTTACTCCCTCGCCAATGGCTTTCTTAGCCATTTCATAGAATGTCTCATTGCTTGTGATTTCATAATCAGCGACATTATGCCATTCGGCTTTTCTGTCATTTATGGCATCCATTTCGCTGTCATATTCTCTTGGAAGCATCATCGTTGTGCCAAAGCCCTGTAAGCCAAAGGCATTCTCCAGTCTTTCAACAAAACCGTATCTTTTTCCCTGAGGGTCCCATAGAAGCTTATGGACCTTGCGGAAGTCATTGATGCTGTCAGTGATCTCCTTCTTAGTGACATTTAGTCCGTATACATCATGCAGCACACCGAAATACAGTTCAGCGATCTTACCATCAGCGTGTTCCTTGTTCGCTATCAGTCTGTAGGAAGCGTAATCTTCAGTATCAAGGTCATTGTCCCTGATTACCCTGTAATCGATGTAGGTTTCAAAAAGCTGATGAGACAGTCCGGCAGCCTCCTGGCTGTTTCCCGTTGAATAGAAGACATATGGATGAACGCTCATGTCCAAAGCCCAGTGACAGATGTAGCCAGCCACATAGGCACTGATCACATCATCCTGCTGCCTGCGGGCAAGTTCAAAGATGTACCTGAATGATTCGCTGATCCTTTCATTATGCATTTTGCCCAGGCATCCCTGGACAAGCTTTGCATTCTTCTTTGACTGCCATGGCATGCGGTGATAAGCCGCGAAGAAATCTGATGCCTGAGTACCAAGCATGAAGACGTTGCGATGTTTTCTTATTACGCTGCGCAGGCTGTCACTGTACAGATTCGTACTCATGACCTCACCATACCAGCAATGTGCTATGATGTTAGGCAAAATTACCACTCCCGTTTCCCATTATAACAAAAAAGGCAGTATTCTCATACTACCTTGCAAGTCTTGCTGAATTGACGACCGACAGCAATGCGACGATCAGATCCGCCAGTACCAGTACCCATATCGGTACCAGTCTTACAACTGCCAGGGTGATCAGTATCAGCTTGATCACGATGTTTATGGCAATGTTGAATCTGGCTATGCCGGTTGTCTTCTTAGCTGTCCTTCTGCCCTTTACCAGGCCTTCCAGAGAATCATACATCAGTACGACATCACTGTTTTCAAAGGCGGCTTCAGGATTTCTGACACCCATGGTAACACCTACGCTGGCTGCCTTCAGTAATTCACTGTCATGATCACTGTCACCGACCATGGCTACCGTTCTGCCCTGACGCTTGAATAGGACTATCTTATCCTCCTTGCTTTTCGGGGTCATGTTGCCGAAGGCGGCAGTCAGATTAAGTGTCTTGATATAGCTGTTAAGTTTTTCCTGAGACTCACTGCTGAACAGGGCGATGTTATTGACACCGAGATCCTTCAGATCATTGATGTCCTTGATAGCCGTGTCCTTGCTGTTGTCGGTAAACAGGACAGCACCGAGATAGTTTTCCCTGTCGCAGACATAGATTGCGTTATCGTATTCCTCCGGAAGGTTCTTCACCTTCAGGGATCTCATGTAGTTCATGTTGCCGATGTGATACTGCTTGCGTCCGTACTTGGCCGTAATGCCCATGCCATCCTCAACGGCGAAGTTTCTGACCTTTGACTCATCGTACTTCATGACTCTGTCATCGTGCAGAATTGCCCTGGCTATAGCGTGATCGCTCTGGGATTCAATTGCCGTTACGATGCTCATGAACTCATTTATGTCCATCTCCGTTCTGATCTCGGCAACCTGAATGAAGTCATTGTCAATGGTATTGGTTCTGTCCAGAACCAGGTAGTCAAAGTCACTGAGCTGTTCCAGACATCTGGCTCCCTTGATCAGGACGCCGTTTCTGCCGGCGGCTGAAGAGCCGCAGTAGAATGCCAGCGGCACTGATAACAGCATACCTAACGGATAGCTTACTGCCAGTAGGCAGCAGGCCGCAAAGATGCTTTCCTCATATGTTATGTACAGGACATGAGGTCCAAGTACTGCCATGGCAATTGCCAGGATCATTACCGCAGGTGTAAAGAACCTGAACAGTTTCGTAATGGTTTCCTCAGCCTTGCTGGAATTCATCTTGCAGTCTCGGATGATGTTCTTTATCTTGCTGGAAGTTGATTCTTCCAGAGTCTTCAGAGCCCTGATCCTGATTGGATCATCACCTGCGTTTACATAACCGCTGGCAAGCTCAGCTTCCTTTCCCAGGGTCAGCGGAGCCTTTACGCCATTGATGTTTTCAGTTGATACCAGAGCGCTGTCAGACAGCAGAACGCTGTCAACGGGGATCTCCTCATTCTTGCCCACTGACAGGATCATGTCACTTCTGACCTTGTCGTTGCCGATGTCAATTACCTGATCATCCTTTACCCAGTGAACCGGATATCTTCCCTGTTCAGTAGCCCTGTTGACGGTCTCCTTTATTTTATTTATATAATTATCACTTATATAACGGGTGATGCGGTAAATAGCCATGGCGAGCCCGGCATCCAGACCTCTTTCAATGTAGAAGCACGGTATGGTAGCCAGCGAGATCATGACGGAACTGTCGGTGATCTTCTTCTTCAGAATATTCTCATAGGCTTCAACTATGACGTCATAGCCAAACAGCATGTAACCGACGGCTAGCAGGATGTTTCTGACGTCCTTTTCACTGATCACGTATCCCGCAACAAGCAGACCGCAGCCAACGACAAACCGGGCAGCCATCCTCCACTTCGGAACGGTTACCTGTTCTTCTTCGCTAACTTCAACTTCTTCTCTTTCCACCGTTACAGGTTCAACTTCCTGCAAAACCAGTGTCTTTCTGCCTTCAGCCATGCATTTTCTCCCTTACATCAGCTAATTATGAATATTAAAGGATTTTTCCGGATATTTCAACTGTTGCACCAGAAAAGCAGCTGTTTCACAGCTGCTACAGTTCTCTGACCATCTCTTCCCTACTGATCTTGTTAAAGTGATTTGCCACCGGCTTGCTGTCGTCTGCGGCATAACCCATTGGCATTAAGAGAACGACCTTTTCATTCTCAGGCAGCTGGAAAGCTTCGTGTACTGCCGTATTCGGGAACCAGCATACCCACACTGAACCGACACCCAGACTGGCTGCTTCCAGCATCATGTGAGTTGCGGCAATGGCGGCATCCTGCTGACCGGAAGTAACGCCTTCCTCCAGCTCATTGTGCCATTCAATGTTCTTATCAACCGTTACCATCATGACTACCGGAGCGTTGTAAGCACATCTGGTAATTCCTCTTATCCTGGCGATTGCCTCCTCGCTCTTCAACACGTAGATCCTGACAGGCTGAAAGTTCTTGGCAGACGGGGCTACCATGGCAGCCTCAATTATCTTATCAAGCTTCTCCTGCTCAACAGGCCTGTCTGAGTATTTTCTGACTGAATATCTTTCCTTTAACAGTTCCAACAGTTCCATAATCTGCCTCCTACTATTTTTCTATTTACAGAAATGACTTTTTTCATTATACTTAATGTGCTGCCGGTTTAGCTCAGTGGTAGAGCACACCCTTGGTAGGGGTGGGGTCGTGAGTCCAATTCTCACATCCGGCACCACTTGTAAGGAAAGCACACTTGCGTGTGCTTTTTTCTATCTTCCGCTGTGGGTCTGGAAATACTTTGATGACGGATGCGGTGCTCTGGTGGCGATCGGTTCTACCGGTACGTCATTGATCACTGCCATCATGTATGAGAGTACTTCCACAGCCGGGGCAACTTCAAGAGCCTTGAAGTTCTCTGAGCAGATGTTGAATGCGAGATCCGTCTCATCTTCAACGTCACATCCGAAGATGTAGCCCTGACCCAGCTCATTCTTGGAGAATCTGACTACTGAATGAGCCAGTTCCCTGTCTCTGACGCCATCGCTTAAGGCAATGACGACATCACCCTTTACGAAACCCAGACACGGACCGTGCAGGCCGTCTTCCTGTTCATAGCCGATGGCCATGTACTGCTTGGCTACTTCCAGTAACTTAAGGGCACCTTCAAGTGCGATGCCGTATAAGTCGCCTGAACCGTAGAAAATGTGGGTTCTGGTATTCTTCAGGGCATCCTTTCTGCTTTCAAACCACTTTAATGATCTTTCAACTACATCAGGATGATTCTTAACTGCCTTCTTGCCGTCAGCGATGTAAGCTTCATAGGCTTCCCTGCTAAGGAAACCGTTCATGCAGCCGATCCTCATGGCAATCAACTGCAGTGCCAGGAAGGTTGCACAGAAACCTACGGTTCTGTAGCCGTATTCTTCGCCGTTTACGCAGATTGAAACATGAGCCTTGGCTTCCTTGGCTATCGGGCTGTTTGCATCGTCAGTAACTGCCAGTGTCAGAAATCCGTTTTCATTGGCCTTGACGATCATGTCAGTAACCAGCTTTGAGGTTCCGCTCTGAGAAGCGAAGATGTACAGGGCATTCTTATTGAATACCGTCTTGTTCAGGAAGGTATTCGGGAAGAAGCCGTGAACCTGAAGGTTGCTGGCCTTTTCCATGAATGGCGTTGCCGTAACGATGGCGTTATGGCTTGAGCCTGACCCTACCATGATGATCTCATCGATCTCACTTATTCTGTCCTTTAATAATTTCTCTACTGCCGCAGTTACTTCCACACTGTTCTCAAACATGTAGTCAGCGACCTTGGCTGTTCTTCTGATGCAGTCTAACATTGTTACCATATCTGTTGTTCTCCCTTTCATAGTTCATTTAGCATCTGCTGCGGGTTTTCCGCAGCGTTGACTTTTTCGAGGGCTCTGACGATGATGCCGTTTTCATCGATCAGATAGGTGCTTCTTACCACACCGAAATACTTTCTGCCGTACATGCTCTTCTCCTTCCAGACATCGTAGGCCTGCAGAACTTCAAGCCCTTCATCTGAAAGAAGAGTAAACGGCAGTCCGTATTTCTCCTCAAATTTCTTATGAGAAGCCACACTGTCCTTGCTGACACCCAGAACTACTGCGCCCTTTTCCATGAACTGCGGATACAGTTCAGCGAAATTGCAGGCCTGCTTGGTACAGCCTGAAGTATTGTCCTTTGGATAGAAGTACAGAACTACCTTCTGCCCGCGGTAGTCTTCGAGATTGTGCACCTTGCCGTTCTGATCAGGCAAACTGAACAATGGAGCCTTGTCACCGATATTTAACATGTATATTCCTCCTCATCAAGATATTCGCATATCTCCATGATGTAATCATTCATTGGCTTATCAACTGTCCCCATGACCTGGATGTTGCACTTGCTGACAGGGATAAGCAGCTTTCTGGCATTGC
>ONPK01000149.1 GCA_900319675.1 uncultured Bacillota bacterium | reverse complement strand
CTGATGAGGATCATGTTGCTGTCAATGCAGAAGCGTCCAAGCTCACTGCTGTTTCTTATTTCATCGATCTCCTCACTGTTGAGCATCGCCTCATCAAGGCAGGCATCCCAGCCGACAAAGACCTTTTCTCTGATGCCTGACTCAAGCACGATCTTACAGGATTCAGGATCCTGCCAGATGTTGAACTCGGCAACCGGTGTAACATTTCCCTTCCCTAATCCGGCACTTCCCATCATCACTATCCTTCTGGCTCTGTTCATGGTGTCAGGATCAAGACGGATTGCCAGAGCAATGTTGGTCAGCGGTCCCAGGGTTATGATGTCTACCGTTCCCTCTTCATTGTCTTTCAACGCCTCAAGCATATTTTCAATGGCATTGCCTTCATTCGGCTTCAGCGAACAGTCTACCAGATCAAGATCTCCCAGGCCGTCATTGCCATGTACGTCCTGGGCTCCAATCCAGTCCCTTACCAGCATCTCTTCGGCACCTTCATATACGTTTGGGTAATAGCTGTCCGTGACCTTCAGAGTCGTCAGGGCGTTTAATGTTGCCTGATGCAGCCTGACATTGCCGGTCACGGTACTGATCATAAGTATTTCATGATCTTCATCATTAAGAGCCATCGCAATGGCCATGGCATCGTCCGATCCGCAGTCGGTATCTATGATTATCTTCTGTCTGGTTTTACTCATATCAGTGTCCTCACAGTCATTATACCCCAATACCTTTAGCCAGACATAAATGATTATCTTCACTTAGGAAAATGTTATATAATAAGAAGGTAAATAAGAACGGGAGATATTAGCATGAAGATATTACAGTTCATAATAGAATTGGCCATTGCCGTATTTGAAGGCGTAAACATCATTTTTCTGATTCAGTTCAATGGTGCGGTAAGAGTACCTGGCAAGCTGTTTGCCCTGCCGATCGTTCTGCTCGTACTTGTAATAATTCTCTTCTTCCTGGAGATCAATGAGATTGGCAGGAACAGAGAAAAGAAAAACAAACTCATTGACAAGAATGAACAGCAGGTTCAGGATGTCACCGCCAGATATGAGCAGCAGATACAGGAACTCAAGGCCAAGCATCAGCAGGAGATCAACGAGCTCAATGCCAGACATACTGTCGAGCTGGACAAGCTGCAGAAGGATAAGGTAGACGCCGTCATTGCTGAAAGAACACTTAACGTAAACAAATAAAGAAGTTCATAAGAACTTCTTTTTTGATGAAAAGGCGAAAAAAAACAATTCTTGCGAATTGAACTATATGTCAACATCGGCTTTCCCGATGGAAATAACTGATGGAGCGAGTGACGAGAATCGAACTCGCGTATGCAGCTTGGAAGGCTGCCGTTCTACCATTGAACTACACTCGCATATAATGGTGACTCGTGGGCGATTCGAACGCCCGACCCTTTGATTAAAAGTCAAATGCTCTACCGACTGAGCTAACGAGTCAGATGGCTGGAACGGGTGGACTCGAACCACCGAAATGCCAGAGTCAAAGTCTGGTGCCTTACCACTTGGCTACGTCCCAATCTTTTACCCTGCTTTCTGAAAAAAAGAATGGTGGGAGGGGGCAGATTCGAACTGCCGAACCCGAAGGAACAGATTTACAGTCTGCCGCGTTTAGCCACTTCGCTACCCTCCCACATGTGAATTTACAAAGATGGTGCCGGATAAGGGACTCGAACCCCCAACCTACTGATTACAAATCAGTTGCTCTGCCAATTGCGCTAATCCGGCAAAAATGGTGGAGGTTAACGGGCTCGAACCGCTGACCCTCTGCTTGTAAGGCAGATGCTCTCCCAACTGAGCTAAACCTCCACAACGCTTTCCTGCGCTTTGATAATATAACACATTAACAATGTATAAGTCAACATTTTTTAGCAGGTTATGTTTTGATTTTTAGGGAAATCCAATTACCTGCCTTGTGCTATAATTACAGTATATTTTGGAAAGAAGGATCGCATGCTTCACATCTATAACAAATCAGCCATAACCAGAAAGCAGAGATTCCAGAATGCCGTTGTCAGCGGTGTCATCGCAAGTGTCTTATGCATGATCATATTCATAATCGTACTGCGGGTATTCACCACATATTTCCCAATTCTGTATATTCTCTTCGGCTATTTGATTGGATACGCGATCCAGCGCTATGGCAAGGGTGTACAGGTCCAGTTTGCCACTCTGGCTGCCGGTCTGACATTCGCAACGATGCTGGCCTGTGATCTGATGACCTTCGGCAGTGTTGCCGGCATTCTGCACTTCATAACCATAGCTGACATGTCAGCCATCATGCAGATCCTCTACAGAGCCTTTGCCCTGTTTACCGCTTACCACAATTCAAGAATAATCAGTTAGGAGAACAGAATCATGAGAAAATACGGATTACCTTTACTGATACTATTTGTCAGTTCCTTCCTGCTTGAAATAATCAGACAGTATGTCTACGTGTCCTTCAAGGCCGGTTTTCTGACCGTCATCCTGGCAATACTGTTATTTGCCTTCGGAGCTTCACTCAATGACCACAGAAAAACCAGGGGTGATACCTGGTTAAAGAAAATGATATTCATGTTCATCTATGTCATCTTCGTACTGCTGCAGCTGCGTGTAGTCCATTTTGACTTCATTGACATTGCCTTCAGCACGATCGGATTTACGGATGTCATCTATCAGATGATGTACATCTATCTGGGATACGTCTTCTTCTCCTAGAGAACGCTGTGTTCATAGACACCGTAATTCTGTCTGACATCGAAGCGTTTGCCCTCAAGGGCTTCAAGATAACTTTCAGTTATCTTTTTTATTTGTTCCGGAGTCTCATCCAGGAAGTCCAGGCGGATGTAGTCAGCGTCAAAGTCAGCAATCCTGCTAACGGTATTGAGAGGCTCGTTGCTCATGATGTGACAGATGCAGTCTTCACAGTCCGTAATCAGTCTGAAACGGTTACTGCCATTGACCATATAGTAACTGTCCTTATGATTGTATCTGCTGCAGTGGATCTTATCGACCTTGCCTCCGGCAAAGTTACCGATTGGGCACTTGTTCGTTACCATCAGAGGCAACAGCCCATACGCCAGAACCTCTTTCTTTCCTCTGCCGTTGATTTCGTTTATCTCTTCCCTGCTTGATTCTATGGACATGCAGACTCTGTCAGTCCTGTCTGCCCAGAAATCATAGCTGCAGCTGTTGAGCACATTACCCGTAAAGTCCAGCATCAGTTTCTTGCCGCTGTTCTGCAGATAGCGGTACTGACCGACATTGTGGATCAGATATCCGTCAATGTCACTTTCATTCAGTCTGTCAATGTCCTTCTGACATCTCTGTTCAACATA
>ONPK01000049.1 GCA_900319675.1 uncultured Bacillota bacterium | reverse complement strand
TCATGTTTTTGTTGACATGGGGTAGTCAAAATAGTAAGATATTACTGCTACACGTTAGCGTTTTAATTGTGGAAGAAGGTTTGCAACCCTTCACACCACGACATAAACACATTTATAGGAGGTCCGTTTATGAAGAGAGTTGCTAAAGTTTGTAAGCTCCAGTTCCAAGCGGGCGGAGCTAGACCAGGACCAGCCCTTGCATCAGCAGGCATTAACATGCCACAGTTCTGTCAGGCATTCAACGATGCTACAAAGGACAGAGCAGGGGATATCGTTCCGGTAATCATTACCGCTTATGAAGACAAGTCATTTGACTTCGTATGCAAGACAACACCAGCTGCCATTCTGTTAAAGAAGGCTGCAGGAATTGCTAAAGCTGCTGGCAATCCTAAGACTGAGAAGGCTGGTACGATCACTGTTGATCAGTTAAGAGAGATCGCTGCATACAAGATGCCTGACTTAAACGCAAACGACGTTGAGGCTGCAATGAGAATCGTTGCCGGCACAGCTCGTAACATGGGCATCGCAATTGAAGGATGGGAGTAAGATAGTATGCCAAAGCACGGAAAGAAATATCTGGAAGCTGCAAAGCTCATCGATAAGACAAAATTATATCCAATCCTGGAAGCAGCAGAATTATTAAAGAAGGTCTCATATGGTAAGTTTGACGCATCAGTTGAAACATGCTTCAGACTGAACGTAGACCCACGTCACGCAGACGAACAGATCCGTGGTGCCATGGTATTGCCACACGGTACTGGTAAGTCTCAGAAGGTTCTGGTCATCACTCAGGGACCAAAGGAACAGGAAGCTAAGGATGCAGGCGCTGACATCGTTGGCGGCAAGGAGATCCTTGAACAGATCAAGGGCGGCTGGTTCGATTTCGACGTAATCGTAGCCACACCTGACATGATGGGTGAACTTGGTAAGTTAGGTAAGCTGTTAGGCCCGAAGGGCTTAATGCCAAACCCAAAGACTGGAACAGTCACAATGGACCTGAAGAAGGCCGTTGATGAAATCAAGAAGGGTAAAGTTACCTACCGTACAGATAAGCAGGGAAACATCAACTGCGCAATCGGTAAGGTATCATTCACTCCAGAACAGATCGCCGAGAATTTCCAGGCTCTGTACGATGTAATCTTAAAGGCTAGACCAGCAGCTGTTAAGGGCACATACATGAAGAATGTTGTCATTTCAAGCTCAATGGCTCCAAGCATTAAGGTTGACCACGCTATTTAATTAAAAAAGAAAAAAGATTGTAACAATATACCATAGACAGTAACGACCGCAAGGTGTAAAAATGTTACCGAGGTAGAAGAAGCATAAAATGTATTTTTCACCCGTTTTGTCTGTGCGTAGACAAGACGGGTATTTTATTTCTGGTATATTGACACAATATATTAAAGAAAGGAAGGACATTATGAACCAAACGATCCTACAGCAAAAACAGGAACTGGTTAAGACAATCGCTGACAAGATTGCCAATGCCGGCTCAACAGTAGTAGTAGAATATCGTGGATTAACTGTCGCAGAAGTAACCGAATTACGTAGAACATTACGTGAAGAGGGCTGTGAAATGGTAGTCTATAAGAATTCTATGACTCAGCGTGCTGTTGAGGAATTAGGATACCATGATCTGCTTGATTCTCTGAAAGGCCCGAACGCAATCGCCGTTTCAAAGGATGAAATCGCAGCCAGCCGTATCTTAAGCAAATTTGCTAAGAAGCACACAAAACTGATCGTAAAGGCCGGTATCGTTGAAAACAAGGTTATCAATGCAGAAGAAGTTGCAGAGTTAGCTAAGTTACCTAACAAGGAAGGCATGTTATCAATGTTACTCGGATGCTTACAAGCACCAATCAGCTCATTTGCTAGAGCTACAAAAGCTATCGCAGATGCTAAGGAAGCCAATTAATAGGAGGAAAATATCATGGCAAAGTTAACAAATGAAGAAATTATCGCATCTTTAAAAGAGATGACAATCTTAGAATTAAATGATTTAGTAAAGGCTATCGAAGAAGAATTCGGTGTTACAGCTGCTGCTCCAGTTGCTGCTGCCGCTGCACCAGTTGAAGAAGCTGCTCCACAGGGACCAACAGAAGTTACAGTATTACTGAAGGAAGTTGGCCAGCAGAAGATCGCTGTCATCAAGGCTGTTAAGGAAGCTACAGGTCTGAACCTGATGGAAGCTAAGAAGATCGTTGACAGCGTTACACCTGACAACCCAGGCGTTATCAAGGAAAACGTCAAGATCGAAGACGCAGATGCAATCAAGGAACAGATCCTGGCTGCTGGTGGCGTTGTTGAATATAAGGCATAGTAACAAAAAGTCATTTACGGAGAGCCGGACATGCTTCGGCTTTCCGTGCATGGTGAATTAATATGAATCATTATTTCACTAGTGACCCTAGTAGAAAGCCTAACCGAAAGAGTATTGACTTTCGGTTTTTGGGTATCTCTGAGACCTTCATTTCAGATGACGGTGTTTTCAGCAAGGAAACCCTGGACTTCGGTTCAAGAGTACTGCTTGAAACGGTCATTGGAAGGGACCTCAGGGGTGATATCCTGGATCTGGGCTGTGGATTAGGGTATATGGGTGTGCTTCTGAAGAAGCATCATCCTGAACTGAATGTTACGATGATCGACATTAATGAAACCGCAGTAGAACTGGCGGAGGAAAACAGCAGACTTTACCATCAGGAAAACCGCTGTATCTGCAATGACGGATTAAACGGCATATCTGACAGGTTTGATGCGATCGTTTTCAATCCTCCGATCAGGACGGGGAAGGACAACGTCTACAGAATGCTTGACCAGGCCCTGGAACATCTGAATGAAGGCGGGTGTCTGTACATCGTAATGCGCCGTCAGCAGGGAGCTGAGAGCGCGGTAAGACATCTGCAGGAACACGCCAAACCCGAAGTGCTCGAAAAGAAAAAGGGGTACTGGGTTGTCGCAGTTTGCAATTGACATGTTGACATTAAATTGTTATAGTGTAGAATGCAATATTATTTAAATTAAAATGGGTAAGAATCGGCTTCTTGCCCTATTAGAGAGAGGAAAGGGTGTTGTTAATGAGCAAAGACAATGCATACCGCCTCGTACATAACGGCAAAAAAGCGGTACGTAGAGATTATTCAAAAGTAAGTGGAACCCTAGAACTTCCAAATCTCGTTGAAATTCAGACCAGTTCATTTGAATGGTTTAAGAATGAAGGCTTGCGCGAAGTTTTTGATGAAATCTACCCGATCGAAAACAGAGATGGAAACATCACACTGAAGATCAAGGGATACAGATTCGACGAGCCAAAATATGATGCAGATGAATGTAAAATCAGAGAGCTGACCTATTCAGCTCCTATTCGTGCGTCTATGGAGTTGGTAATTGAAGACGAAAACACCGGTGAAATCAACACCAAGGATGAAGAGGTCTTCTTAGGAGAATTCCCGATCCTGACTCCGACAGGAACATTTATCATCAACGGTGCAGAAAGAGTAATCGTTTCTCAGATCGTAAGATCACCTGGCGCTTATTATTCAATGGATGTTGAAGACAAGACAGGAAGAGACATTTACAATTCTGAGCTTATCCCAAGCCGTGGCACATGGCTGGAATTCATGACTGACAGCAAGAAGAGCAACGTCGGCCGTGTTATCAACGTAAGCGTAGACCGTAAGCGTAAGATCATATCATCAATATTACTTAAGGCCATCGGTATGTCACTGAACGTAGAAAAAGGTGAGAATTCCTTTGATACGGAAGAATTCAAGAAGTACATGGAAGCCATGGAATGGCCTGTTTACGATGTTGAACAGGAAACTGACCAGAGAGAGTTCCTTAATTTATATCTGTTAATGTATACGGCAGTCTTCGGCAATTACGAAGAGATCGTCAATACTCTTATTACAGACAAGGAATCTTTACAGACCAGAGCTTTATTCGCCATCTATGAGAACCAGCGTCCTGATGAACGTCCTACAGAGGAAGGTTCATACAACTTAATGAACGCCAAGTTCTTTGATGCACGTCGTTACGACCTGAATAAGGCCGGCCGTTATAAGGTAACCAAGAAATTAGGTGCCTATGCCAGAACAAGGGGAACCGTACTGGCAGAAGACCTGGTTGACGAAAATGGTAAGGTTGTATTAAAGAAGAATACTAAGATTGACACCAAGGAACTGGTAGCTCAGGTAAGAGATACCTTAGCCAAGGGTGTTTACATGACTGCATTACCTCATAAGTATGCTTTCTCACATCCAGACACTGTCAAGATTCCGGTAAGCTACAACAAGGGCTTAGTCGGAAGGATCCTGGCTCACAACGTTGAAGGCAGCAAGCTGTATCTTGAAAAGGGTACCGTTCTGACCGAAAGCGATGTCAAGTCACTGATCAAGAACAAGGTCATCGATGTTGAAGTATACGGCGGCGTATACGCAGTCGGTGTTGAACTGAACGAAAAGAACGTCATTTCAACATTGAATTACGGTTCACGTCTGTACTCACTGGGCAGACTGGTTGACGACAAGGGCATGGATGTCGAAATCGACGAAGAGCTTGTCATCGACCGTTACATCCCGGATACAGAAGAACCAACCATGTCAAATGAATACCGTCAGTGGCTCGTTTCAAAGGTAAAGGGCGGCGAAACCTACACATTATATCTGGTAGGAAGCGCCAACCAGGTACTCTTTGTCAAGAAGAGCGCTGCTGACAAGGAAACCATCAAGATCATCGGCATTGATCCATTCACGCTGAAGAAGACGATCATTACCGGCGACATGTACGCACAGTACTCATACATGCTGAATCTGATGGATGGCATCGGCTCTGTCGACGACATTGACCAGCTGGGCAACCGTCGTATCAGAACTGTCGGTGAATTAATTCAGAATCAGTACAGAATCGGCTTAAGCCGTATGGAAAAGAACGTCAAGGAAAAGATGTCAATTACTGAAGTGGCTAACCTGTCACCGAAGAACCTGACAAACATCAGATCTTTGACAATGGCCATCAAGGAGTTCTTCTCAAGTTCTCAGCTGTCACAGTTCATGGACCAGCAGAACCCATTGGCTGAACTGACCAACAAGCGTCGTATTTCAGCCTTAGGTCCTGGCGGACTGACCAGAGAGAGAGCAGGATTCGAAGTACGTGACGTTCACGCAACTCACTATGGAAGAATCTGTCCTATCGAAACTCCTGAAGGACCGAACATCGGATTGATCAACTACCTGACATCATATGGCAAGGTAAATGAATACGGATTCATCCAGACTCCATACCGTATCGTTGAAAGAGAGACCGGCAAGGTTCTGGAAGACGTAATGTACTTATCTGCTGATGATGAAATGGATTACATCATCGCCCAGGCAAACGAAGTAAAGGACGGCTATCTGGTAAACGATCAGTGCGTCTGCCGTTATCAGACAGAAACCGTCATGATGCCTAAGGACAGAGTAGAACTTGTTGACGTATCTCCAAAACAGATCATTTCAGTCGCTGCCGCCTGCATTCCATTCCTGGAAAACGACGACGCAACCCGTGCTCTGATGGGCGCCAACATGCAGCGTCAGGCTGTTCCTCTGCTGAAGCCGCATTCACCGAATGTCGGAACAGGCATGGAATACCGTGTTGCCAAGGACTCAGGCAGTGCATTGGTAGCTGCCAATGACGGTGTGGTAACCTACGTTGATGCAGAACGTATCGTAGTAGATGAAAACGGACACGAACATGAATACAGATTATCCAAGTTCCGCCGTTCAAATGCCGGTACCTGCGTTAACCAGAGACCAATCGTTGAGTTAGGCGAAAAGATCGATGCCGGTGACATCCTGGCTGACGGACCGTCAATGGAAAACGGTGAACTGGCTTTAGGTCAGAACGTCAAGATCGCCTTCATGACATGGCATGGCTACAACTATGAGGATGCCGTCATCATGTCAGAGAGAATGGTAAAGGATGACATCTTTACATCAATTCACATTGAGGAATACTCAATTGAATGCCGTGATACGAAGTTAGGTCCTGAGGAAATCACCAGAGACATTCCTAACGTATCATCAGAAAGCTGCCGTAACCTTGACTCAAGAGGTATCGTAATGATCGGTGCCGAAGTTAAGGAAGGCGACGTATTAGTCGGTAAGGTAACCCCTAAGGGACAGAGTGAAGTATCTCCTGAAGAAAAGCTGCTGCTTGCCATCTTCGGTGAAAAGAGCAGAGAAGTCAGAGACAATTCATTAAAGGTTCCTCATGGCGGTGCCGGTATCGTACAGGATATCAAGATCTTCAACCGCAAGGACGGACATGAACTGTCACCTGGCGTCAATGAAGTAGTCAAGGTATACATCGTTCAGAAACGTAAGATTTCTGAAGGTGACAAGATGGCAGGCCGTCACGGTAACAAGGGCGTTATCGCCAAGATCTTACCTGAGGAAGACATGCCATACCTGCCAGATGGTACCAAGATCGATATCATGCTGAACCCGTTCGGCGTACCTAGCCGTATGAACATCGGTCAGGTATTGGAAGTACACCTGGGCTTGGCTGCTGAAAAGCTCGGCTGCAAGTTCGCTACTCCGGTATTTGACGGTATCAATAACGACGAATTAATGGAAATCCTGAAGGCTACGAATGCTTCACCAGACGGAAAGACCGTTCTTTACGACGGTCAGACCGGTGAGCCTTTCGATGAAAGAGTAGCCGTAGGTGTCATGTACATGATCAAGCTGGCTCACATGGTTGACGATAAGCTGCATGCAAGAGCTACCGGTCCATATTCATTAGTTACACAGCAGCCTCTGGGTGGTAAAGCTCAGAACGGCGGCCAGCGTTTCGGTGAAATGGAAGTCTGGGCACTTGAGGCATACGGTGCTGCCTATACTCTGTCAGAGATCTTAACTGTTAAGAGTGATGACATTACAGGCCGTACCAGAACTTACGAAGCCATCCTGAAGGGCAAGCCGATTCCGGATCCAAGCATCGGTGAATCATTCAGAGTTCTGACTCACGAGTTACAGGCTCTGGCACTTGATGTCAAGATCTTCGACAAGGATGGAGCTGAAATAGATCTGTCTCAGCATGATGAGGATGTAAAGGCATCTGCACCAGTTCAGGAAGACACTGTCGCAACCAAGGAAGACGAAGACCTGTTACTGAACAACGAACCGGAGGATGCTCCGGAAGCTGCAGTAGTAGGCATTGACGACTTCTATGATTACGTAGATATGTAGGAGGTACTTAGAGATGAATATTAATGATGTAGCTTCTATAAAAATCGGACTGGCTTCTCCTGAGAGAATTCTTGAATGGTCTCACGGCGAAGTAAAGAAGCCTGAAACCATTAACTACCGTTCACAGAAGCCGGAACGCGACGGTCTGTTCTGCGAACGTATCTTCGGACCTACCAAGGACTGGGAATGTTACTGCGGTAAGTACAAGAAGGTAAGATACAAAGGTGTCATCTGCGACCGCTGCGGTGTTGAGATCACCAGAAGCGCAGTCAGACGTGAACGTATGGGTCACATCCAGCTGGCTGCTCCTGTTACTCACATCTGGTACCTGAAGGGTACCCCAAGCAGAATGGCTCTGTTACTGAACGTTGCTCCAAAGGCACTTGAGGAAGTAGTATACTTCGTAAGCTGGATCGTAACTGATCCAAAGGATACTGACCTTGAATACAAGCAGGTACTGTCTCCAAGAGAGTACGCTGAAAAGGTTCAGGAATACGGCTTAGGCAAGTTCACTGCCAAGATCGGTGCTGAAGCAATCAAGACATTACTTGAACAGGTAGACATCGAAAGGGAATACAACGCTCTCATCGAAGAACTGAGCACTGCTCAGGGTGAAAAGCGCAAGAAACTGATCAAGCGTCTGGATACAGTCAATGCATTCAGAGAGTCAGATCAGAAGCCTGAGTGGATGGTACTGACCGTATTACCGGTCATTCCACCTGATTTAAGACCTATGTTACAGCTGGACGGCGGCAGATTCGCTACAAGCGATCTGAACGACTTATACCGCCGTATCATTACCCGTAACAACCGTCTGAACAAGCTGCTGGAGTTAGGTACTCCTGCCATCATCGTTCAGAACGAAAAGCGTATGTTACAGGAAGCCGTTGACGCATTGATCGATAACGGCCGCCGCAGCAAGCCGGTAACCGGTGCAGGCAACCGTCCGTTAAAGTCACTGTCTCACAGCCTGAAGGGCAAGCAGGGAAGATTCCGTCAGAACCTCTTAGGTAAGCGTGTTGACTTCTCAGGCCGTTCAGTTATCGCCGTAGGACCGAATCTCAAGATGTACCAGTGCGGTATTCCAAGAGAAATGGCCTTACAGCTGTTCAAACCGTTCGTTATTAATGAAATCGTATATCAGGGCATAGCCGGCAACCCGAAGACAGCTGAAAAGCTGATCGACAGAGTTGACCCGAGAGTATGGGACATCGTAGAGAAGGTTGTCAAAAACCATCCTGTCTTACTGAACCGTGCTCCTACACTGCACCGTCTTGGTATCCAGGCCTTC
>ONPK01000001.1 GCA_900319675.1 uncultured Bacillota bacterium | reverse complement strand
AATGAAGTCAACATTGACACATCCGCCGTAGTAACGTCTGCCCGGGTATCCTTCAGCATATTTGTTTGTCAGAACCGAACCGCTTGCCTGCATGACATCCCTGGAAGCATAGTTCTCAGAAGCTATGAGTTCTATGTTGTTTTTCTGCCTGTACAGTTCTCTTCTTATGGCTCTTGCGACTTCCCTATCCTTCATACGCAACCTCTTTTATATCCTGGAAACTCAGCGTTCCCTCTCTCAGACACCTTAATTCTTCGCCGGTACAGTCAATGATCGTACTGGCAACATGTGATCTGGCTTCACCCTTTACAACTGCGGCTATCCTGCCGTCCAGCTGGGCCAGAACTTCTTCATGGGTATTTCCTGCCGGCTGACCTGACAGGTTTGCACTTGTCACAAACATCGGGCCGGCTTTCTTCAGTACTCTTAAGACAAATCTGTCATCAGGTATCCTGATGGCAACGGTCCTGAATCCGTTTACGAATTCATCCCTGACCGTATCCTTTTTATTCAGTACCAGCGTCAAGGCACCCGGCATGAACCTGGCAGCTATTCTTCTTTCCCTGTCACCCAGAAAGGCAACTTCATCCATCTGTTCTACTGAGGCAACCATCAGGGGAAACGGCTTTGCTGCATCCCTGCCCTTGGCTTCCTTCATCTTCTTAACAGCTTTCCCGCTATTATAAATAACACCGATACCAAAAACCGTATCGGTGGGAAAAGAAACAATTTCTTCTGCCTGCAGAAGTGACACTACCTTATTAATGCTGCGCTTATCTAGTAGTTCTGTCATGGGTTCCTCTTGTTTTACGCTATCAACATTTTAGCACAGATGACCTTTCATGTATACCCAAAGGACAGCCCAAAACTTCACATAATTCATACAATAAAATATGCTATACTTAAAGAACCAGATAGGAGCTTTTAATTATGGAAGAAGTTATAAGAATCGAAGGCGGACACACCCTTAACGGTACGATCAGAGTATCCGGAGCCAAGAACGCTACCGTCGCTCTCATTCCTGCTTCTGTGCTGGCTACCAAGCCGGTAAGACTGGTAGGAATTCCTGATATATCCGTTGTCGGAAGCCTTAAGAAGTGTCTGGAATACCTGGACATAGAAGTACAGTCAACCATAGAAGGTGAAATATACATTGACCCAAGTCACATGACCAACAAGCCGTTGGACATTGAAGCTGTCAGCAAGCTCAGAGCATCCTACTATTTCATGGGCGCCCTGTTAGGCAAGTACCACAAGGTAGTAATCAAGAATCCAGGTGGTTGCAATCTGGGTCCAAGACCGATCAACCTCCACATCAAGGGATTTGAAGCCCTGGGTGCCGATGTTGATTACAATCAGGAAACCAATACCTATACCATTGTTGCCGAAAAGCTCAGAGGCAACAAGATCTATCTGGACATCGCCAGTGTCGGTGCTACCATCAACATCATCATGGCAGCCGTATACGCTGAAGGCAGAACGATCATCGAAAATGCCGCCAGAGAACCGGAGATCATTGACGTCATCACCCTGTTAAACAAGATGGGCGCATCCATCAAGGGTGCCGGTACCAACATCATCACCATTGACGGCGTAAAGGAACTGGGCGGATGTTTCCACGAGATCATTCCGGACCGCATTGAAGCCGGAACCTTCATGATCCTGGCCGCTGCCATGGCTGATCACGTTACTCTGGAAAACGTCATCCCATATCACCTGGATGCCTTAATGAGCAAGCTCAAGGAAGCAGGCGTTCACATCGATGCCAAGACCGACTACGTTGACATCTACCGCAGTGACAAGCTCAAGGCCGTAGACATTAAGACGGCTCCGTATCCGGGCTTTGCCACCGACTTACAGGCACCGTTAACAAGTCTGCTGACTCAGGCAACCGGCATTTCAACAGTGACCGAAACCATCTATCCGGAGCGCTTCAAGCACTGCGAACAGCTCAACAGAATGGGTGCCAACACATCTGTCACCTTCCCGAGAGCAACCATCATCGGCAAGACCCCGTTAGTGGGTACTGACGTATGGGCCACCGACTTAAGATGCGGTTCCGGACTGGTAGTTGCAGGCTTACTGGCTGAGGGAATTACCACCATTCATGACATTTTCCACATCGACAGAGGATATGAAAATCTGGACGGAAAATTAAAGGATATCGGCGCAAAAATCTGGCGTGAAACTATTGATTAATAGATTTCTACATGTTAATATTAATGGGCACTTACTTTGGATTCGACTGAAATCCAAGGCGGAAGGAGAACGAAAGCATGAAGAATAAGATTCATCCTAACCTGTACGAAGTAAAAGTTGTATGCACATCTTGCGGAAATGAGTTCATCACTCATTCTACAAAGAAGGAGATCAGAGTTGACACATGTTCAAACTGTCATCCATTCTACACAGGCAGACAGCGTTTCCAGGCTGCAGCAGGACGTATTGAAAAATTCAATAAGAAATACGGACTTAAGTAAGAGATTTGGAAAGATGACCTCAGTCAGTTGGCTGAGGTTTTTTCTGCCCTATACGATTTGATAATATGCCTTATTCAAGGTATAATTTAGACGCTTACCAGGAGGTAAAATACTATGGATAAAATGTTAAAGAGACTGCAGGGAATGCTGGACAGATATAACGAAATAAATGAATTGCTGATCAATTCATCTTTTTCTGATAACAGAGAATACGCCCGCCTGAGTAAGGAACAGTCAAATCTGGAAGCCCCGGTAAAGGCTTACCAGGAACTGCAGGAAGTAATGCAGCACATCAAGGACGATGAGGAACTGCTTTCAGACCATGAATTAAGAGAAATGGCTGAACTTGAACTGACTGAACTCAGAGAAAAGGAACAGCAGCTGATCGACCATCTGGAAATCCTGTTAATACCAAAGGATCCAAACGATGACTGCAATGCCATCATCGAAATCAGAGGCGCAGCCGGCGGTGACGAAGGAAACATCTTCGCCGGTGACCTTTACAGAATGTACACCAGATATGCTGAAAGCAAGGGCTGGAAGATCGAGATATACGAAGCTGAAGAAAGCGAAGCCGGCGGCTTCACCATCATTAGCTTCTTAGTCAAGGGCAAGGAAGTATACAAGGAACTGAAGTTTGAATCAGGTGCTCACCGCGTACAGAGAGTACCGAAGACCGAATCAGCCGGAAGGATCCATACTTCTACCGCAACCGTACTGTGTCTGCCGGATGTAGAGGATGCCGAGATCGACATCAATCCGGAAGACCTGATCATCGAGACTCACAGAGCCAGCGGTGCCGGCGGCCAGCATATCAACAAGACTGACTCAGCCGTCAGGATCACCCACGTTCCAACTGGTATCTCCGTTAACTGCCAGGATGGCAGAAGCCAGATCCAGAACCGTGAACAGGCCATGAGGATCATCACGGCCAGAGTATATGACTACTACCAGAGAAAGGCCGAAGCCGAAAAAGGTGCAGAACGCCGCAGCAAGATCGGTACCGGTGACCGTTCCGAAAAGATCAGAACATACAACTATCCGCAGAACAGAGTTACCGACCACAGAATCAACTTCACCCTTCAGCAGCTTGACAGAGTAATGGAAGGCAAGCTCGATGACATCATCGCCGCCTTACTGGAAGCTGATCAGAAGGCCAAGATAGCCGGTGAATAAGATGGCCAGCTACCATGACGTATTATGGCAGACCTTCAGGGACATCAAGGACAGTGACCTTTCTGATGAAGCCGTACAGCTTCTGATGCTGGAACTGTGCAACATGACTCATAATGACCTTTATCTTCATTATGAGGATGAAATGCCCGAAGAACTCTACGAGAAGTACCAGGACGGTGTCAGAAGGCTATTGAACAATGAGCCTCTGCAGTACATCGTCGGACATCAGTGGTTCTACGGTTACCAGATCAACGTCTCTCCCGAGGTACTGATACCGAGATATGAGACCGAGGAACTGGTTGCCAACATACTGGCTGACAGCGACTACTTCTTCAGGGATAAGGAAGAGATAACCATCGCTGACGTAGGTACAGGCAGCGGAGCCATAGCCATCGCCCTGAAAAAGGAAGAACCGAAATTCAGAATGTACGCAACTGACATCTCCGAGACTGCTCTTAAGCAGGCTGAGGAAAACGCCAGATTCAATGAATGTGAGATAACCTTCATGCAGGGGGACATGCTGCAGCCGTTGATTGATAACAACATCCGACTGGACATACTCGTGTCCAATCCTCCATACATTCCTGTCGAACAGGAAGTACAGAAGAGCGTAGAAGAATATGAACCGCACGTTGCCTTATTCGGAGGTCAGGACGGACTGTTCTTCTACAGAAAGATATTTGAAAATGCCGCCAAGGTAATAAAGGAAAAGAGCTTCATGGCCTTTGAGATAGGCTATGACGAAAAGGATGCCATCGTAGCAGAACTGAAGAAGTACTTCCCGATGGATCACTATGAAGTTCTCAAGGACCTCAACGGCAAGAACAGAATGCTGTTCGTATACCACAACCTGGAAGACGAAAACAACTGAAACAGTTCAATATGAACTGTTTTTTCTTTTATGATAAGATAGTCCTGAGGTGAGAAAGATGAAGATAACGATGCTGGGAACCGGACACGCCATGGTAAACAACTGCTTCAATACCTGTTTCATCATGGAAGACAACGACAGAGCCATGCTGGTTGATACGGGTGGCGGCTATGAGATCCTGCCGCAAATCGCCAGAGCCGGCTACAGGCTGGAAAACATCCACGACATCTTCATTTCCCACAAGCACACCGATCACATTACCGGCATATCCTGGATACTGCGCAGTTTCATATCCCGCACAAGAAAGAATCCGGATACCCTGTTGAGAATACACGGCAACCGTGACGTAATGAATCTGGTTTCGACTCTTGCAGAACTGCAGTTTGAAGACAGCGTCACTGCCCTGCTGGGAATAAATCTCTTCTTCATCACCGTAGAGGACGGTCAGAAGGCAGACATCCTGGACAATGAGGTCACCTTCTTTGATACTCACGCCAGAAAGGTAACTCAATACGGCTTCATAATGAAGGATCACAAAGATGACAGATATGTATTCTGCGGGGATGAGCCATTGGCAGAAGAGAATTTCCATCTCGCTGAAGGCTGTAAGCTCTTAATGCATGAGTCCTTCTGCATGGAAAGGGATGCCTGTATATTCAATCCGCATCACGCCAAGCATTCAACCGTCATGGAAGCCTGTCAGACAGCGGAAAAAATAAAGGCAGAGAACATTCTCATATATCACACTGAGGACAGACACATGGATGTCAGGAAGCGCGATTACACCGAAGAAGGAAGAGATTACTTCAGCGGAGGGATATTCGTACCCGACGATCTGGAAAGAATTGAATTCTGAACATAAAAAAGACAGAACATCATGTTCTGTCTTTTATTACGTCCTATTGTTCTCTCTTACGGGAAGTGGAAACGTACAATCCTGCACCGCTCATTACGGCACCGGCAATCAGCAGCAGGATGAAGGCCGTTTCCCTGGTCTTGTCATCAGGTAATGAGCCGTGACCAATCAGGGCAGCGATTACCAGAACGACCAGACCGCACAGTATCAGCATCCAGCTTCTGTCTTTCTTTTCAACAGGCTTGGCCGCTTCCATTTCTTCCGGCTCATCGAGTTCGTCGAATGAGATCTCTGCCAGATCCTGAGCGGTAATGACACCTAACAGTTCATTTGTCTGTTCAGACAGTACCGGAATGGAGTCTTCATCATAGTCGATCAGCATGTCCAGTGATTCGTCACTGATCAGCCTGTCGGCATATACATACGGGTATGACGTGATGATCCTGTCCTCAAAATCCTTTTCATTCTTGGCGGTAAGTACGTCTCTTAAGTCAATTGCGCCGTGCAGCGTATCGTTTTCATTCAGCAGGTAAATCGTACCGATGTTATCGTTTTCCTTAGCCTGCTCTATCAGAGACGTCATTGTATCCTTGAGGGAAAGGCCGTATTTCACGGCAATGTAGTTGGTTGTCATCAGTGAACCGAACTGATTGTCAGCGTAGGAATTGATCAGTTCAATATCCTCCTTGGCTTCCGGTTCCAGATTCTTGATGATCTCCCTGGCCTTGGTATCATTCAGCCCTTCCAGGATGTCGACGGCATCGTCGGCGTCCATTTCCTCAATGATGTCGGCAGCCTGTTCAGCTTCCAGTTCAGCGAAGTACTTGTCTACGTCTTCATCCAGATAGGCGAAGACACGGGAAGTATTCTCTATGCCGATCGAATCATAAAGATGTTTTCTTTCCTTTGGTGTAAGATAGCTCAGAGCACTGGCTATGTCGTTGTCATGATAGTATGACAGGGCATTGGCAAGCTTCTTCTTATCCGGTGTCTTGCGGACCAGATCGAATATTTCCTGGGCATAATATCTTTCGTCCATTATTTCGTCATTTAACTTTTCAGTCATTGTCCATGCCTCCTATATCCATTCCTTATTGACCTTGATGTAGATCTTCTTCATTATCTGTGCCATGATCAGGTAGATCAACAGCAGTAACAGCATCCATAATCCATAGATTCCGGGCACCTTGCCCATGTCGAATATTCCGGAGATGTCCGTCATGCCGATCACCAGCGTAATGATGACGACGGCAATGTTGGATATGTACAGCTGTTTTGAAGCGTTTGCCCCGATGAACGGGATCTTATGTGTTCTGATGGTATGAATTACCATTGTCTGGGAAATTACGCCAAACATGAACCATCCGCACTGGAAGAACTCTGCCACTGACGGATCGTCATAACGGAATACAAACCACAGTACGCCGAAGCACAATACGTCAAGAACGGTTGACAGTAATCCGAAGTAAACCATGAACTTCCTGATTCCCGTAACGTTCCACTTCTTCGGCTTTTCAACGTATTCAGGTTCAACATTGTCGAACGGCATGCCCAGCTGGGCGAAGTCATTGAGAATGTTCTGAACCAGAATGTGTACCGGCTTCAGCGGCAAGAACGGCAGTAACAGTGATGCGATCACTACTGACAGCATGTTGCCGAAGTTACCGGAGATGGCCATCTTGAGGTACTTGTTCATGTTGGCAAAGGTCTTTCTGCCCTCCATGACGCCGTCCTCAAGCACCTGCAGATCCTTCTCCAGAAGGATGATGTCAGCTACTTCCTTGGCGATGTCTACGGCCGTATCTACTGATATGCCGACATCTGCCTGCTTCAGAGGCGGTGAGTCGTTGATGCCGTCACCCATGTAGCCAACGGTATGACCCTGCTGCTGCAGAATGTCAACGATCCTCTTCTTCTGCATCGGGTTGAGCTTGGCAAATACGTAACATCTGTCGCAGGCTTCCTTCAGCTCCTCATCACTCATTTTGTCTACGGCTGCGCCGTTATATGTGTAGGTAACGTCGATTCCAAGTCTCTTGGAAACGGCAATCGCAACGCCTTCACTGTCACCGGTAAGAACGACGGTCTTGATGCCGCTCTTCTTCAGGTTGTCCAGAGCCGGCTTGGCTGATTCCTTAGGCGGATCCAGGAAACCGATGAATCCCAGCAATACCATGTCCTTTTCATCATCAATGCCGAAGGTATCAACATCATGAATGTCATTCTTCTGAGCAACGGCAATTACCCTGATGCCCTCACGGCCATTGTCATCAGCCACCTTGCGGGCGATGTCAAGCCATTCATCATTTATCTCCTCTGCCTGTCCGTTAACGTCAACGTAACGGCAGCGGGATATTACTTCCTCAACAGCTCCCTTGGTAATGAGCTGACGCTTGATGTTCTTGTCCCTCATTACAACGGACATCATTCTTCTCTGGAAGTCAAACGGTATCTCGTCTTCCCTTACATATTCTCTCTTTAGTCTGTTAAGTCCTTCCTTCTCGCCTCTGGCAATGATGGCTCTGTCCATCAGGTTCTTCATTCCCGTCTGGAAGTAGCTGTTTAAGAAGGCATGAGACAAAACTCTGATGTCCTCCTCACCTCTGGCATTGAGATACTTTTCCAGTATTACCTTGTCCTCGGTCAGAGTACCGGTCTTATCGGTACACAGGACATCCATTTCACCAAAGGTCTGAATGGCACCCAGTCGCTTGACGATGGTCTTCTTCTTGCTCATGGTGATGGCGCCCTTGGCCAGGGAGCTTGTCATGATTACCGGTAACATCTCTGGCATCAGACCTACGGCAATCGTAATGCCGAACATCAGGGAATCCAGCCAGTTGTTCTTGGTCAGAAGGTTGGCAATGAAGATCACCGGGATCATTACGAACATGAACCTGATGAGCAGCTTGGATATTGAATCCATGTTCTCATCAAAAGTGCTTCTGGTATCTTCGGAAGACAGTGACTTGGCCATTGAACCGAAGTAGGTGTAATTACCCGTGGAAAGAATTACCGCCTTGGCACTGCCTGAAACGATGTTACTGCCCATGAAGCCGATGTTGGACAGCTCGGTGATATTGTCATGTTCACGGCAATCGGTGAACTTTTCCACCGGTACCGATTCACCGGTCAGCTGTGACTGGTCAATGAACAGGTCCTTCAGATCGTAGAAGCGGACATCGCCCGGTACCATGTCGCCAGCTCCCAGCTTAACGATGTCACCGGGAACGGCATCCTCAATGTTGATGCTCAAAGTATAGCCGTTTCTTATTACCTCGATGTTATTGCTTATCATCTTCTGCAGCTGTCTGGCTGCGTTGTTGCTCTTTTCTGACTGTATGAAGGATACGGCAGAGGAAATGGCCACGATGATCAGAAGCATCGCGAAGGTCGCATAGCTGGCCTTTTCAGCCAGTACTACGTCAGTAAAGTACGTAACGCCAGATACTGCCAACAGAACGATGTTAAACGGATTGATGATGGCGTCTCTAAGACGGATTATCAATGTGTTCTCGTTGCTCTGGTTGATTATGTTCTTACCGTACTTTTCGGTATTGGCCGCTACCTGTTCCGTGCTTAAGCCGCCGTTGTCAATTTCAAAACGCTCGAACAGCTCTTCCTTGTTCAGAAGAGCATAATCTTCGAGCTTCTTTTCAACGAGCCTGCTGTCGGTATTATTGTTCTTTCTTGCCATATAAAAACCTCCTTTTTAGGAGGCGGTCTTTATGCTGCTGAAAAAAGTGTCATCCATTTGCAGCATGACCGCCATGATAAGTTATGTTCCTACTGTGATAATCATCCGTATGCGTCATGCTGTGGATCATCTCCTTTTCTAACCAAATTATATTTCAGTTATGTTTCAGTGTAAACACAAAAACGGCCTTTTACAGCCGTTTTAATCCATACATGTTCTCAAGAACGATCCTTCTGGTCATCTCTTCTCCGAACATCTTCTTGAAGGTATCAACTGCCGGTCCGCCTTTGGCTACCAGAGTCTCAGCGAACCTTCTGATTTCAGCCGTCTTGGCCTCTCTGTCGCACTTTTCCATCTTCACTACCTGCTTGCAGAACGTATCCATGTAAGCCCTGGTTATCTGGGCAAACTTGTCTGCGCTCTTCTTGCCGGTCTTGCCGCATGAGCAGTAATACTTCTCACTGTCATACCAGTGTTCACCGCTGTTGTATTCTCCCAACTCAGGATACTGTTCAGGGCACTTTGCCAGCTCACTGACGTATTCCTCCGGATACTCCTTAAGCATGTATCTGTAGAATTCGGCAATGTAGGTTTCCTTGCCCATGGCACTTATGTAGTCAAAGTCAACCAGCGGCACGTCCTTGTCAAACGGAACCAGAATGACTGTTTCCATCTTCATTAATCCAAGCATGCCTTCCATGTTCATAACACACAGATGCCCGTAATCCTTGATGTCATAAGTTCTGGTGACGAACTTCATCATGTTCTTCTTGAGAACGGCATCACTGCCGATGTCATTTTCCCTTATCTCAAAACTTCTGCTGAAATTATCCAATACTATTTGACCGATGTTTATCATGATAACTCCCCCTCTTTCGTAATTATACACCCGATGAAAAGAAAAACACCGCATGAGCGGTGTCAATTTCTTTCATTTATGAACTGAGCAATGTCGTTAATGACCTCTTCGGGGATGTGACGTTCAACGCTGTAGTCCTTGCTGGCCTTCAGTATGTCATCGTAGATCGCTTCAACGAAGACATGGTTCAGTGAAGGATAAAGCCTGAAGGTTACGTTCCCCCTTGTTTCCAGCTGCTTCTTAAGATCAGCATAGTCTTCTTCAGGCAGTACCTGGAAATCCCTGCCTCCCTGCATGATCAATACCGGCTTGTCATTTTCCCTGAGGTAATCGACTGCCGTCTTCTGACCCATTTCCTTGAAGTAATAAAGACTCATGCCCGGAGCGAAGCTCTTCTTTCTGGCTTCCTCATCACTCATTTCGTACAGTCCCCTGAACTTCTTCTCATAGATCCTGCTTTCAAGGCCTATGAGCTTTTTCATGATGAAACCGCCGCTGGCTGCACCCTGTCTTAACTGTCTTATGACAATGTCCTCAAGGCGGAAGTTCGTACCTCTGCGGATCGATCCTTGGATCGTTTCTCAGCATGTCAGCTGCCAGGATGGCGTCTTCAATGGTTTCTTCCCTTACCGTAACAGAGACCTTGAGCATCTTGCGGGCATGAACATAGGTCCTCTTGTCATACCTTATGGAAGCGATGCCCCTTTCAGCCAGTCCTTCTGCCAGATCCCTGAACGGCGTCAGCTTCATGACCTTTTCATCCATGTTGCTGGGACCTGAACCGTGTACCAGTACCACAGCCGGTACAGGACTGCTAAAATCATCAGGCAGTGTCAGTAAACCCTTGAGCGGATACTCGGTGTTCAGGCCTACTGTAATGTTTTCGGTTTTCATTATTCCATTGACCTGCAGTTTTCCAGCAATTCTATGATCGGCAGGTGCTGAGGACATACGGCCTCACACTGACCGCACTGGATGCAGTCACTGGCCTTGCCCTTGCCCTGGGTAACGATGACATATTCTCTCTTGGTACGGAATTCCGGACTGCCCTTCTTACGGTTTTCAACCGCAAAGATTTCCGGAATCGGGATGCCCATCGGACAGCCCTTCGTACAGTAGTGACATGCAGTACAAGGAATGGACTGATCTTCATCAATGGCCTTCTGTGCCTTTCTGATGACTTCCGTCTCATGTTCATCAAGAGGTCTGAACTCTCTCATGTAGCTCAGATTGTCCTTCATCTGCTCAAGGCTGCTCATGCCGCTTAATACAGTCAGGATGCCAGGCTGGCTGGCAACGAATCTGATTGCCCATGATGAATATGACATGCCGTTGTTCTCGGCATCGAAGATGGCCTTGACCGTATCGATCGGTTCAGCAAGTATGCCGCCCTTTACCGGTTCCATTACGGTAACCAGCTTGCCGTGTTCACGGCAGATCTCCAGATTTCTTCTGGACTGTACGCCCGGGTTCTCCCAGTCGGCATAGTTGATCTGCAGCTGAACGAATTCAGCATCAGGATGTCTGTTCAGTAATTCTTCCAGTAACTCAGGATCGCCATGGAATGAGAAGCCATAGTGTCTAACCAGACCCTGTTCCTTCAGTTCTCTGACATAGTCCCAGATGCCCAGGTCTTCATACTTCTGGTAGTTGCCTCTCTGAATGGCGTGTACCAGGTAGTAGTCCAGGTAACCGGCATGGGTCCTTTCCATGGTCGTATTGAATTCCTGCCTTGCCGTTTCAGCATCGGTGTTAGACCCCGGCTGAACGATGAGCTTGCTGGCAAGAGTATAGCTTTCTCTTGGATATCTTTCTACCAGTGCCTGTCTGATTGCCTCTTCAGAACCAGGATAGGCAAATGCGGTATCAAAGTAGGTACCACCGGCTTCCAGAAACAGGTCTACCATCTGGCTTACCTGAGGTACATCTATCGTTCCGTCTTCATTCTTCGGAAGTCTCATCAAGCCAAAGCCAAGCTTGAATTTATTGTCTGCACTAAAATTATTCATGGTCCTTCTCCTTATTTATATAGTAATTATACTTTTGATTTGTTTTTCTGTACACGAAAAACGCTCACATTACTGTGAGCGTCCGTTTTAATAGTCTTCCTTACTGTCGTCCATTTCCAGATCCAGTTCATCACTGTCCTGTTCGATTTCCTCTTCATCCTCAGGATCTTCATCAAGAAGATTGGCTGTATCGATGAATACTTCATCGAACTTGTGATTGCTCTTGAGATCCCATACGTTGTTTTCAAGTGATGTGAATCTGCCGTCAAGAGTCAGATCTGTGTAGAATTGCGAGATTTTCTTCTGGGCCTGTGCATCGGTAAATCCAAGCTGAGCTTTTACTACCTGCCACAGATCTCTGAAGGAAACACTGTGCTTTTGAGCCTTCAAATAATCATAAGCGACATCAATTGTCCTTACACTCATTATCATTCGCCTCCCGTTACTGATATAAAATGAGTAATTATTGTGGTTTTCACTGTAAGCATTATAATACATGGACATTATATTGCAATAGTTATGCATTAAATTTTTTTTATTATTTTTTTGACAAGCGAAAACGCTTTTTCTGTCCCAATTGGGAATATCTGGAATATGTTTCATTTTATGAACAGAACGTCTCATTTTCAGACATTTCACCAAAAAAGATGCCCGAGGCATCTTTCCATTTTAATAAGCCATGTATCTCTTTATTGCCAGATAGATCTTTCCCATGTCGGCATGCATGTCCCTGTCAAACAGGGTGAACAGCCTGGTCTTGAAACTGTTGTCGTCAATGTGCATGTTGTCAAACAGCTTGTGGAGCTTGTCCTCGATCTCCACATCCATGGCATCCGTAAACATGTCCATGTGCTGGATGGTTCCGTTTTCGATGTCCACATACATCTGCAGTTCACCGAATGAATAGTAGTCATGAACGATGACCGTGAATCTTCCCATCGTATTGTAGATGTACTTGTATGAATGATAGTGTTCAATTATCTCATCAAGGCTGCCGGAGATGTTAAGCTCATACAGCGGACCGTAGGTATTGGCTACAGCCTGTAACAGTGCCTGCTGCAGCTGATTAAGGGTAATGGTCGGATTGAACTCCGTGATGTTGGCAACTCTGGATACGACTGAATCAAAGCCCTTGGCCTGGATCTTCTTGTCAGATACGTTCAGATATCTGAACATCTTTTCCTTGTCAACATTCAGCATTACCGTTCCGTGATGCAGACAGTGTTCCTTTTCGGTAAGATAGGCATTGCCTGATACCTTGTAGCCGTCTGCCTCTATGTCGTTTCTGCCGGAAATCACTGCCGGCACACCCAGACTCTTAAGGGCATTGACGATGGTCTGTGTCTGCTTCTCGATGTCGTAGCTGTCCATGTACATCATGAAACTGTAGTTCAGATTTCCCATGTCCTGGAATACGGCTCCGCCACCGCTGCTTCTTCTGGCGAGGTAGCAGTGATCTTCTTCCATGGCCTGCAGGTGACATTCCTTGTAGGCATTCTGGTTCTTCCCGATCATGACCGTATTCTGATTCTGACACAGGAAGAACACCAGGCTGTTGGCCGGGATGTTATGGAACAGATAGTCTTCCAGCGCCAGGTTGTAATACGGATTAATGCTGCTGCTCTTGATGTAATAACACTTTTCTATCATTTTTCTATTTCCTTCGGGTAGAATACCCTTTCGTCCTGTTCATTGATCGTTGAAAGCGACTTGACGACCTCAGATACCTTTGACAGCTCCTCTATGACGCCGTTATCCAGCAGTACGTAGATGTTATCGGTACCGTCACCGGTATATGGCAGATACGGGATCTGCTTCTGATAGTCCTTTACCACATAGTACCTCGGATCAAGACCCTTTTCCTCGCATCTCTGCTTCAGATACTCTTCCTTATCGGCATTCATGAACTCAAACAGGTCTCTGTCCAGGATCCTTCTGGCCAGATCACTGAGTACGGGATCTTCAGACCTTCTCATTAATGAGAAGCTGTACATGCAGGTTGAGTCATCCAGCAGATACAGGTCTTCATTGGACAGGCTTCCCTTTTCCAGCAGTTCCCTGTACATCGGGTAGGCATCGGTGATGGACTTATCCTGCTGATAGAGGTCTCTTAATCTGGTAAATATGGACTTCAGCAGGGCATCGTAGCTTCTTGAATTGGGGTGATAGTACACCTGCCAGTACATGTGATATCTGGCCATGATGTAGTTTTCCACCGTATAGATGCTGCTGCGCTTTACCACGACTCTGTTGTCCTTTACCCTCATCGTTCTCAAGATGCGGTCCAGGTCGATCTGGCCGTAGCTGACGCCGGTAAAGTAGGAGTCTCTTAACAGATAGTCAAGTCTGTCAGCGTCAAGCTGTGAGCTTATCAGCTGGCTCAGTATCGTGTTTGGATGAGTATGATCTATGACTGATGCCACTTCAGCCGGCAGATCACTGTCGATTGCCGACAGCACGTCCGCTATCTCGCTTGGTCCCTTGATGATCTGGATCGTGTAGGCCTCATGCCTGCAGTTCATGATGCTTTCAAAGGAATGTGAGAACGGGGCATGACCCACGTCATGCAGTAGTGCCGCAACCATCAGGATCATCTTTTCCCTTTCGGTCAGGGTATTGGCAATGTCATCGACCTCGTTTATCATTCTGCGGGCAACTTCATAGACGCCCAGAGAATGCATCATTCGGGAGTGTTCACCACTTGGAAAAACCATCAGTGTGCTTCCCAGCTGTCTGACTCTTCTCAAGCGCTGAAATTCCTTGGTGTTCAGAAGATCCCATATGACCTTGTCCTCAATGTGAACATAGCCGTGGATCGGGTCTCTGATTACTCTTTTCTCTGCCAGTTTTTCCATTCTTACTTCCCTACATGTTTCTTGTCGCAATTACGTCTGCCCCGGTACCTAAAAGGTTTTCAACGATCACGTCGCCCATCCTGACCGGAGACTTTACTTCTATGTTTCTTAACTGAGCCATTGCCTCAAGCAGTAATGGCTTCGGAATCGGCTTGTTGGTCTTGACCGGCAGACAGTCATGCAGACCGCCGACGATCTTAACCGTTGAAGTCAGGACTCTGGTTGGATTCCTTAACTCATTGGCACCGTATTCAGCACCTACCGGGCAGCTGTTGCCCGTGACCTTATATCCGTTTTCCTCATCAACCTTAAGATGGCATCCCTTTGGACAGCCAATGCAGATCAATTCAGTCATAACTAATCCTCCTTCACGGAAACCGTCAGATTTCCTTCAGCCTTTTCCAGCATTACCTTTGGAATGATGATCTTTTCCATGCTGCCGGGGACAATGAATTCTCTCTTGAACTGACTGACCACATTGTCCTTTTCATCCTTTACCAGGATGACGCTGTTGCCGAATACCCTGTTTACTCTGAAGAATACTTCAACGAACTTGTTATCCAGCGGTACTCTTACATGCTGAGGAACGGTATAACCGACACCAGGCAATGTCTTTATCTCAATTACCTTCTTGTCAGTCCTTCTTAATCCGCTGACATATTCAGCTGCGCTTTCCCCGGCCTTCTTAGCCTCCAAGGCTACGTTATCCGCCAGGTCATGTACGTGAACGACGTTGCCGCAGGCAAAGATGCCTTCAGCACTTGTCTCCATGTTTTCATATACGATCGGTCCTCTTGTACGCGGATCGATTTTGATGTTGGCTGCCTTGCTTAATTCATTTTCCGGAATCAGGC
Source organism: uncultured Bacillota bacterium (assembly GCA_900319675.1). GTDB lineage: Bacteria > Bacillota_I > Bacilli_A > Erysipelotrichales > Erysipelotrichaceae > RUG521. The sequence continues at coordinate 46,792 of ONPK01000001.1, read as the reverse complement.
CAACTGACAGTAATACGGTATCGCAGTCAAAGTACATTTCCGTACCCTTGATCGGCTGGAAATGTCCGTCAACCTTGCTGACGGTAACACCTTCAACTCTGTTCTCACCCCTGATGTCAGTGATGGTGTGAGACAGATACAGCGGAATGTTGAAATCCTCAAGACACTGCTTGATGTTTCTGGCCAAGCCGCCTGAATAAGGATTGATCTCAACACAGGCCAGGACCTTGGCGCCTTCCAGAGTCATTCTTCTGGCCATGATCAGACCGATGTCCCCTGAACCCAGAATGACTACTCTCTTACCGACCATGTAGCCGTCGATGTTCATGTATCTCTGAGCAGTACCGGCCGTGAATACGCCGGCAGCTCTGGTACCGGGAATGGCGATGGCTCCTCTTGTTCTTTCCCTGCAGCCCATGGCAAGAATGATGCTTTTGGCCTTCAGGCACTGGTAGCCGTTAACGGTATTGATCACGTGTACTGTGTGATCATCCTCTATGCTTAATACCATGGTATCCAGCATTACCTCAACCTTGGTATCTCTTAACATGTCTATGAACCTGCCGGCAAACTCAGGACCGGTAAGTTCTTCCTTGAACATGTGCAGACCGAATCCGTTGTGAATGCACTGATTCAGAATTCCGCCCAGTTCCTTGTCTCTCTCTACGATCAGGACCTTCTCAAGTCCCTTATCAAGACAGGCCTTGGCACTGGCCAATCCGGCAGGACCGCCGCCGATAATTATAACGTCATACATTTGAACTGCCCCCCTTGGAATAATCTACCAGTACGTTTGATCCCTCTTTGTCCTGCAGGACTTCCAGACCGTCCAGATGTAATTCCTTCATCAGTATTTCCGCAACTCTTTCCGAACAGAAGCCGCCCTGACATCTGCCCATGCCGGCATTGCAGCGGCGCTTTACACCGTCAATTGATACGGCAGGAATAGGTGTTCTCAAGGCGTTCAGTATCTCACCCTCGGTAATCGTTTCACAGCGGCAGATCACTCTTCCATAGGCAGGTTCCTTCCTGATGAGTTCCTGCTTTTCCTCACCGCTCAGTTCCTTGAATCTGATCCTCTTTCTCTCATCGATGAAATTGTCCTTTTCCTTCAGCTGTTCGCCCTTGCTTCTTAACCATTCAACAGCCTCAAGAGCCAGTGACGGGGCTGAGCTTAAACCCGGTGACTTGATGCCTGCGATGTTGTAGAAGTTTCTGACGCTTCTGCTTTCTTCCAGAATGAAGTCAGGTCTGTCGCTCTTGGATCTGACACCGGCAAAGTTTCTGATGTTTTCCCTGAAATCAACCGTCGGAATGCTCTTCTTGCTGGCATTTTTGACGAAGTTTAGACCTTCCGTAGTCGTTGATACGGAGAAGTCATCGTTGTCTTCAGCGTTAGGTCCGACGATCAGGTTGCCGTGTACGGTTGGTGAAACCAGTACGCCCTTGCCGTCCTTGGTCGGACACTGGAATATGGTTCTTGAGGTCCTTCTGCCTTCTGCCTTATCCAGCAGATAATACTGACCTCTGGAAGGAATGATCTCAAATTCCTTTTCACCGATCATCTGATGAACCTTATCGGCATATAAGCCGGCACAGTTGATGATGTAGCGGCATTCATACTTGCCCTTTACTGTCGTTACGGTGAATCCCTCTCCGTTTCTGGTAATGGCCGTAACCCTGTTATTCAGCTTTACTTCAACGCCGTTTCTGACTGCTGTCTCTGCCAGAGCCAGGGCATATTCCCATGGGGATACGATGGCGCTGGTATTTGCCAGCAAGGCACATGTTACCCTGTCGGAAACACACGGTTCCAGCTTCTGTACGGTCTTGCCATCAAGGATCTCAAGTCCCTCAACACCGTTTGCCAGCCCTCTTTCATACAGGGTATGAATCATCTTCTCGTCTTCTTCGTCAAAGCCTATTACCATAGCTCCGCACTGTTTGTATGGAACGTCAAGCTTTGTACATAATTCCTTTGCCAGTCTGGCACCTCTGACGTTATGGAAGGCCATCAATGTTCCTTCTTCAGGGTCATATCCGGCGTGGATGATTGCTGAGTTAGCCTTGGTGGTTCCGTTGGAAACGTCGTTATCAGCTTCCAGCAATACCGTTTTCAGCTGATACTTAGAGAGGTAATAGGCAACGCTGCTTCCTACGATACCGCCGCCTATTATGACTACATCATACATATTAATTGCTACCCTCCTGCTTATGATACAGAACATACTGATGATCGGATTTGTTCTGCATGGCTTCTATTACCATGTTATGATCAACATCCATGATCTGAGGAAGCTCACTTAACAGAACTCTGTCAAAATCCGGATGTGTCAGTCCTATGAGATATATTTCGTTTACGACATCAAAAACCAGGAATACCGTCTCATTGACCAGCCTCTGCTGAGTGGTGAGAATGGATATCCTGTTGATCTCTTCAAAGCGATATGAAAACAGCTCCTCATAGATGTCTACAATGAGATTTGTGCCGTTGAACAGCAATGAATTCTTATTGTTCAGTACTCGCATACGAAAATACCACCTGTTGCATTAATTATATCATATTTGATATATTTAATAAGCACCGGATATGCTGGAAAGGGACAAATATGATACAGAACATCTTTAACTTCTTTGCAGGACTGGGTAATGAATTTGCCCTGTTCATGATTTCACTGATTCCCCTGATCGAGGAAAGAGGAGCGATCATCTTCGGCGCTGCCAAGGGCATGCCGTGGTACAAGGTCCTGCCGATCTGTGTAGTAAGCAATCTTCTGCCCGTGCCTTTCCTGCTGCTGTTTGGCATGAAGATCATCAAGTGGCTCAAGACGACCAAGACCTTCGGCAGTTTCTTCACCAGATATGAGGAAAAGCTGAACGCCAAGAGTGAAGCCGTCAGGAAGTACGGGTTCTTCGCCCTGACGATGTTCGTAGGCATTCCGGTTCCCGGAACAGGTGCCTGGTCCGGATCTCTGGTAGCTACCATCCTCGGCTTTGACTTCAAGAGAGGTTTCCTGAGCATAGTTCTGGGAGTGGTAATGGCCGGTGTAATTCTCACATTAGCCTGCTATGGCGTGCTGGGATTTCTCAAAGTATTTCTCTAAACGATGGAAACATCGTTTTTTTTGTGGCAAAATGGTAGTGTATTAATACTATGTAAATAAGGCAGGATAATATGGACATAAAAAAAGAAACGATCAACGGAAAGACTGTCCTTTACCTTGAGGGACGTCTTGATACATCCAACAGCAGCGAACTGGAAAAAGCAGTCAATGAAACCCTGGAAACAACTGACGACATTGAGCTTGATCTGAGCAAGCTTGAATACACATCTTCTTCAGGACTGCGTGTCTTTCTGCTGACTCAGAAGAAGGTCAGCGAAAAGGGCGGCAATCTTGTTGTCTCCAATGTCAATGAGTACATCATGGAAATATTCGACATTACCGGTTTCAGCAGCATACTGAACATAAAATAGGAGGCCTCATGTTAAAGAGCATCTTAAATGAAATAAAACGGATGTTCAGGAAAACTGATGAGGTATTCTGGCACAGTGAGGTTCAGGCAAACAAGCTTGTAACTCACGTAATAGGATTGGGGATTGCCTTGCTTCTGACCACATGGTTGCTGCATGTGCTGGACATCTTCCCGATGTCTTCAACACTGATCAACATGGCAGTATGGGTCGGCATCGTAGAACTGTCAATACCGTACATTCTCAGTCACTACTTCAAGCAGGAGACATGGTGGCTGAAGCTTGTGCTCCTGGCATCACTGACCTTAGCCTGCGCCAGTGCAGACGTATTCCTGTCATATAAGGTTCCCCTGCTGATGGCGATACCGGTTCTTCTGAGCAGCCGTTACTTCTCACGTTCCCTGACCAAGACCATCGCATTTCTGACGGTAATACTGTTTACTCTGTCAACGATCGGCAGCGTCAGAGCTGGAGTAATAGATCTGAACGTCGTTACTCTCCCTCAGGACACGGTAATTACCGTCATAAGCCGATTCCTTGGCAACAGTTTCAGGGCAATAGGCCTCGATGAGGGAATGTTAATGAGGAATACCCTGCTGTATTCCTACCTCCCGAAACTGCTTACCTACATCCTGATAGCCGTAATCAGCGTTAACATCGCTGAAAGAGGACGGGCAATGGTACTGGAACAGGCAGCCATCACGCAGAAGACCTCAAGGATCGAGTCAGAACTTACTCTGGCCAGAGACATCCAGAAAGGCATGATTCCGGATGAGTTCCCGGCCTTCCCTGACCGTACCGAATTTGATCTTTACGCCATCATGAAACCCGCCAGAGAGGTAGGCGGTGACTATTACGACTTTGCCCTCGTCGACAACAGTCATCTGGCATTCGTTATGGCCGACGTTTCCGGCAAGAGCATTTCAGCTTCACTGTTCATGGCCGTTGCCAAGACCCTGATGAAGAGCCACGCGAAACGCGGACTGAAGCCTTCGGAAATATTCCGCGCCGTAAACAATACTCTGTGCGACAACAACAAGACCGGACTGTTCGTCACGGCATGGATGGGAATCATTGATCTCAACACCGGCAAGATAACCTATGCAAATGCCGGACACTGCCCTCCAGTCATCGTCAGAAACGGTGAACCTGAAGTTCTCACTTGCAAGCCCTGCTTCATTCTGGGCGGCATGGAGAACATAGAATATCCTGACTTTGAAATAAAGCTCGAAAAGGGCGACATCATATATCTGTATACTGACGGTGTTACCGAAGCAGAAAACGTCACCAACGAACTGTACGGTACGGAAAGACTGCTGAATGTGATCAGAGGGAATTACAACTGCGATATGAAAGAATTCTGTGACAACATTGAAAAGGACATCCACGATTTTGAAAAAGGCAACGAACAGTTTGACGATCTGACGATGCTGGCTTTAAGATACAAGGGCAGTGAAGTGCAGAAGATAACCCTGCCTGCTGTCGTTGACAGCATTGAAAAGGTCACGGAGTTCGTTAATGACAGACTGCAGAAGAGCAACATCCCGCAGAAGATCCAGACTCAGATAGATGTCGTCATCGATGAGCTGATGAGCAATGTCACAAAGTTTGCCTACAGAGACGGCAAGAACGGTGACATAAGCGTGGAAATGGAAGTAAACGAAGAGGAAATAGCCATGACATTCAGAGATTCAGGAGTCCCGTTCAATCCGCTTGAACAGGCAGATCCTGATGTCAATGCGCCTCTGGAACAGAGAAAGATCGGCGGACTCGGTCTCTTCTTAGTCAGAAAGACCATGGACAAGCTTAATTATGTATATGAGAACGGTCAGAACGTCCTGACTGTAATCAAGAAACTGGGGAAGTAAGATGAAAGAAAAGTATTTTGACAAGGCCCTGCAGTTTGCCATCGATGCTCACAGAGGTCAGAAAAGGAAATGGACTACCATACCATACATCCTGCACCCTATCGAGGTGTGCGCCATCGTAGCTACCTTAAGTGATGATGACGAAGTACTCTCCGCAGCCCTGCTGCATGACACTGTGGAAGATACCGACGTGACAATGGAAGACATCAGGGCTAACTTCTCGGAAAAGATAGCCAAGCTGGTGGAATCTGAAACCGAAAACAAGAGAAAGGACCTGCCTTCCGATCAGACCTGGAAGATCAGAAAGCAGGAATCCCTGCAGCGCATGGCTGAAATGAATGACATTGACGTCAAGAAACTGTGGCTGGCTGACAAGCTGTCCAACATCAGAGCCTGTTTCCGTGACTATGTTCACGAAGGAGACGACCTCTGGAAGAAGTTCAATGAGTCTGACCCGGCTGAACAGTACTGGTACTACAACAGTGTTCTCGAACTGACCAGGGATCTGCATGAGTCAAATGCCTGGCACGAATACAAATACTATCTCAACCTGATATTTGGAGGAATAAAGCATGAGTAACGTAAAAGCTGAATTAAAAGAAGGAGTAATGACTGTTTCCGTCAGCGGCAATGTTGATTCTTCAAACGCACCTGACACCGAAAAGGAAATAAGAGACGCTCTGGAAAACCAGCAGTTCAATGAACTGATTCTGGATGCAGAAGATCTTAACTACATTTCCAGTGCCGGATTAAGAATCATTCTCAGGCTTAAGAAGGACTATTCCGAATTCAAGGTAACCAACGTCAGAAGCGAAGTATACGAGATCCTGGAAATGACCGGTTTCACGGAAATGATGACCATTGAAAAGGCCTACCGCAAGTTCTCAGTTGACGGCTGTGAAGTCATCGGACAGGGAGCCAACGGTACGGTATACCGCTATGATGCCGATACCATCGTCAAGGTCTATAACAAGTACAGCTCTCTGGATGACATCAAGAGAGAACGTGAGATGGCCAGAAAGGCTCTCATTCTTGGCATCCCGACTGCCATTCCTTACGATGTCGTAAAGGTAGGAGAGAACTTCGGTTCCGTATTTGAACTGCTCAATGCCGATTCATTTGCCAAACTGCTCATCAACGGTAGATACACCATGGATGAGATCGTAGACATGGACGTTGAACTAATCAAGAAGATCCACGCTACCGAGGTAAAGGAAGGCGAAATGCCATCCATGAAGGCCGTAGCTGTTGACTGGGTAGACTTCCTCAAGGATCACCTGCCGTTAGATGAATGGAAAAAACTGAATAAGATGATGAATGACATCCCGGAAACCCATCACATGCTGCACGGGGACTATCACCTCAAGAATGTCATGATGCAGAATGGCGAAGTTCTGCTCATCGACATGGACACCCTGTGTGAAGGACATCCGATCTTCGAACTGGCAGCCGTATTCAATGCCTACATCGGCTTCAACAGCGCTGACCACAGCGTTGCCAAGTCTTTCCTGGGACTGGAATGGGATGACAGCGTACTGTTCTTCAACAAGTTCATGCACAAGTATCTGGAAGGACGCAGTGAGGAAGAAATTCAGGAGATCATCAAGAAGGCCTCAATAGTCGGCTTTACCCGCATCTTAAGAAGAACGATCAAGAGATACGGCTATGAAGATGGCAAGCCATTGATCGACAAGGCCAGAGAGTGTCTGGACAAGAACATTCCTGAAGTTGATTCATTATATTTCTAAGTAAACGAAAAGCTGCCTAGGCAGCTTTTTTTCTGGTAAACGTTACTTCAAGGGTTCCCTTTTCTTTTTCATCGACCATCAGACCGCTCTCTCTGAGCTGGCGACTGACAGCCCTGGCTACTCCCCTGGCACTGTCCATCAGTACGGCCTTGGGGAATTTCTTCTGTATTTCATCCCTGATGAAGGGATAATGCGTACAGCCCAGTACAATGGCATCGATGTTCTTATCTCTGTATTCTCTTCTGATCCTGTTCAGGATCCTGCCAATGGCCTTCTCATCGTTGGCCTCTATGGCATCAGCCAGTCCCGGACAGGCAACCGGATAGATGTTCTGTCCCTCACGGATGTTCTCATCGATTATTTCCTTCAGTTTGGCTGAGGTGATGGTTGCCGTCGTAGCCATTACCATGATGTTTCTGAAGTCCTTTTCACAGGCGGTCTTTACGGCCGGTAAGGTGCCGATGAAGATGTTGTCCGGGTACAGTTCCTGCAGTCTGTCCATGCATCTGGTCGTAGCGGTACCGCACGCAATGACGATCATTCTGCAGCCTTTCTTATTCAGTTCATCAACGACGCCTGAGGTTATCCTGATCAGCTCCTCATCACTCTTATCGCCATAGGGATTGTTCTTATTGTCACCATAAAAGAAGAAGTTACAGTGAGGCAGCTCCCTGATTAGTTCTTCCAAGACGGTAAGTCCGCCGATTCCTGAGTCAAATACGCCGATATTCATTATCTGTATTATAAGTCCAGAATGACATTTTAACAAACATTCTGTTAGAATGAGGGTATGAAAACAACATCATTCACGATTGAAGATCTCAGAGTTCCCTGTAACAGTCATTGCCGTTACTGTCTTTTAGCCTGTGAAAACAAGGTTAACACGACCGGTTTTGAGGAAACGGAAGCTTTCATCAGGCGCCTTGACGAAGAGTTCAGGAACACTGACGTTCACTTCAGCTATTACATGGGCTACTGCATGGATGATCCCTGCCTGCATGACTACATAAGGATGTCTCAGGAACTGGGATATCCTTCCGGGGATTTCCTGCAGCTGAACGGACTTAAGTTCCGTGATCTGGGTGCCATAGCCAACTTCATTACCGATCTGAAGGACTGGGGAATCAACCTCGTTGATCTGACTTTCTACGGTTTAAGAGAATACCATGACAGGTTTGCCGGAAGAAAGGGCGACTTTGACTATCTGGTAGATACTTTAAGAGCCTGCATGAGACTGCACATGCCGGTAAGGATCAGCATGCCGCTCAATAAGGAGAACATGGATCAGGCCGGCAAGCTGTACAGGTATCTCCATGATCTGGACGCCCGTAACTTCTTCATCTTCCTGCCGCATTCCAAGGGACGGGGAAGATACCTGGAAGATCTGAGACTTACCAGAGAAGACTTTGACAGGCTGCCAAAGGTAATAAAAAAGAACTTCGGCAAGAGCCCCTATAAGACTGAAAGAGAATGGCTTGAAGAGAATGAATTTGAAGAACCGGAGACCAGAATACTGGTAAAGGTATTGAGAGATGATTCCCCTTATCTGCATTTAACAGGCAAGGACATTCTGAAGGAGCTTGAGGAAAAGGATGACGCCTTTTACGGAAAGATGCCTTCCACGAAAGAGTTGGCTCAGATCTACGGCAACAGGGAAAACGAACAGCTGTTCCGCAAGCGTGATCTGATAATCAGATACAGACAGGCCTGGGCAAAAGACCATCCTGAAATTGAAGATACCATAGAAGAATATAAGGATTTCAGCATTCGTTACTGAAATCCTTATTTTTTATCCTATCAATGTTTTCACTGCGTTATACAGCGTTTCATCATCACCGACATTTCCCGGGAATATTACATAGGGAATGTCAGGGAATTTTGAATTCTCATCGGCTATCCATACCGGAACTCCCGGCTGGATCTGTCCGGCAACTCTCGCCTTTCTGATGGCCAGTGCCTTTACACCGACATCTGCGGAAGTAATGCCACCCTTGGCAACCACGAAGGACGGTTCCACGCTTAATCTCTTAACCATCTGCAGAAGACACTCGGATATGGCCGTGCTCCTCTTCAGAGCCTTTTCCCTGGTATCATCCGGCAGACTGATGACCTGTCTTTCCGTGTAGACTACAGGGTTCTTGCCTTCATTTATCAGTTTTTCCTCTTCGCTCAGACAGCGCTGGATCTCCCTTTCGATCGCCTCACTTCCCTCAAGTATCAGTGATGACCTGAAGGCTACGGGAACGACATTATCAAGTTCCAGCAGTTTGTTAAGCTGTCTGGTCGTCTTGTCCGTATGTGAGCCCACAACGATGACACCGCCGTTAACAGATGACGATCCTGTCACCATTTCTTCCCTTGTCAGAAGAGGCTTTTCACTGATGCCGCCTACGCATCTGACAAATGAAGCTGCCGTACGGAACATGAATACCTTTCCCGCAGAAATGGCCTTGTACAGCGCCAGACAGAAGATCTTTACGTCAATGTAATCCACGGCATTGACAATGATGCGGCGATGGTTTTCTGTACCCATAAGCTTATTCAGAACGCTGTCAATGTCAGCCTTTCTTAACTCTTCCAGAGAAACGCTGATGACATCTTCCTTCCTATAAGTCCCTTCACACTTTTCCTCAATGTAAGCCTTGAGGTCTGAACTGGCGTAGCCAAAGGTCTGGTCCTGGGCAAATTCAGTCTCTCCGCACGGTACCATTTCATTGCCGTATCTGACATAGTGAATGTCGTTAACGGTAAATCTGTTGCCTTCCTTGAAGAACGGAAAGAGAATGTCACCGTCTACCCTGCCATACTGTCTTAATAAGCCTTCGCAAAGCAGATCCGTTTCCAGTGGATAATGTCCTCTTAAGGTAGAGTCACCCCTGGAAATGAAGAAGTATTTCTTTCCGGTCTTTTTCGCTGCCCAGCTTACGTTTTCAACGATCTCCCTGTGCAGTCTGGTCGTTTCCTCCACGCTTAAGGCTCTTGAGTTGGTCAGAATGAAGAACAGTCTGTCCTCTCTGAAAGCATTTATCAACGTATCGGTTTGCCAGTCAGTATAAACGTTGACGTCATGAACGGTCTGAACACCGGTTGGATCGTCGTCAAGCACGACAAAGACGTGATCATCCTTCTCAATTTCCTGAGCAAGAAGATCATCTATGTTTATTTCGGGATATTCATATGAATTCAGAATATCAGCCGATATCGTCATTAAAGGCCTAATTCCTTTCTGACTCTTTCAACGGCGAGTCTTGGTGAAGTCAGAACAGGCTTTTCCGTTTTGCCTAATAATGGCAGAATGGCAGTCATTGAACCCTGAGCCAGTACGACTACGTCGTTTTCGGCTTCAGCCTTGCGGATGGCCTTGATGACCAGTTCGTTATGCTTGTCAACATCGCCGCTCATTAAGATGTCCAGAGCACCGTCTACCAGATATTCAGTTACGCATACATCCTTGCCGGCTTCCTTAGCCTTGGTTCTGACAAGATTGCAGCTGGGTTTTACCGTGGAAGCTACCGTGGCTACCACACCGATCCTTGTTCCGAGTTCAACGGCCTTTTCAGCCATGGCCTCATCAATCTTCAGAGTCTTGCAGTCAGCCTGCTTCCTGGCAATGTCAAAGGCTTCACCGACGGAAGAGCACTGGTTGAAGATCAGGTCAGGCTGCAGTGTCTTGGCAACCTGAACATATGCACACATCCTGCTGATGATGGCTGGATTGATCTGGCCGTTCTTCTTTACTTCCTCAAGCAGGGAATCGTCAATGATATTTACCATTTCGACTTCCGGAATGATCTCCTTGAATAAGGCCTTCAGATCGTTCAGGGAAACCGGGCTGGTATGAATTAATACTACTTTCATATGCTTTTATATCCTTTCCAAATATCCATCTCTGTAATATAATACTGATATGGTTAAAACACTTATTCTGATCAGGGACATCCTGATGTACATCGGTACCTTCGCAGGTATCTTCATGATTGGCTATGTCCGGGTTTCCTTCTCAACGAGACAGCAGAAATCTCCGGGCACTCCCCTGGATTACAACGACAAGGAAAAGGCACTGCGCAAGGCAGCCATGATTATTCTTGGCATATCCATTGCCCTGGCTCTCATCCCTACCAAAAATCTGTAGAAGCGCAAGCTTCTTTTTTATTTATAATCTTCCAGCTTCAGAATGGTCTCTCTGACCATTTCCTTGGTTATCGGATATGGAATGTGGTTAAGTTCCGGATTGATGATGGTGGCATCCAGAATGTCATCCATCGGATCATCTCTGTCCAGGTCAAGATCCTTCAGGCATACAGGCAGCTTAACGGCCTTATTGAAGTCATAGACCTTTCTGAGTTCCTCCATCTGTCCGTCGATCAACAGCTGTGCCAGGGTGCCGTAGGAAACGATCTCACCGTGCAGGTGCTTCTGTTCCATCCACTCTCTTACCGTCAGACCATAGTACAGGGCATGAGCCAGTGCTGAGTTATAGTCAGGATTGACGCTCAGTGAAACCGCACCGGTAGCGATGATTATTGACTTGATGACATCCTCAACCTCACCGGATACGACGTGATTCTTTACGTCATCATAGGCCTTCTCGCCCTTTTCCAGAATAGGATCATAGCACAGTACTGAGATGGTTCTTCCCAGAGCACTTTCAAAATCCAGGACATCATTTTTTGAAGAGAAAACACATTCAACGTGTTTGGCCATCGTGTCACCCATGCCTGCCCAGAAGTATCTGGCCGGGGCGTTGACTATGATCTCCGGATCAATGAAACAGTGTACAGGAGGATTTGTTAGTCTGTAAACCTCCCTGAATGAACCGTCATCGTTATGCAATACGGCTATCCTGGTAACTGCAGCACATGTAGAGGCAATACTGGCAACGGTGAATACCGGCTTGCCGAGCTTATCGCCGACTACCTTGGCAACGTCCAGACACTTGCCACCGCCAACAGCCAGGATCAGGTCAGCCCTGCTGATCTGTTCAACTGCGGCCAGTCTGTCAATGTTGGCATATGAAGCTTCCTTGCCGTAGACCGTCTGATAGATGATGTCAAAGTTCTTCAGTGCAGGCAGTACCTTGTCCTTAGAAGCCTTAAAGGCCTTTTCACCATACAGCAGCGCTACCTTACGGCCGTAAAATGACATTACGCTTTCGAAGTTTTCAAATGCGTCTGTTCCAATCGTATAACATGGCAGATAATAACTGTTCATAATTTTCTCTCCTCTTCAAAAAACGATGTCAGAAAACATCGTTTTATTTACATTATAAAAGTCCCTCTACGAACTTCTTTAATTCTTCGTCCTTGCAGCCAGCGAAGAAGCACTCCAGGAATCTAGGAGTCAGAGACTTCTTGACGATGTCCTGATCCATAGCGCTTAATGCCTCAACTAATGGCTTTGCGACTGCAGCCTTAACTTCAACCAGCTTGGCTGCGTTTCTGTTCTGAGATTCCTTACGGCCAGGTTCATTTGGATAGCCCATGCCCTTTGGTGAACCGAAGGCAATGTTAAAGATGTTCTTCATGTTAACATCAGCACCCCAGCCAAATCCCTTTGCATATGGAATTGACAGAGCATTGCCGTTATTGATCTGTAAGAACAGATATGCATCAGATGGTTCAATACAGTATCCGCATACTACACCAGGCATCATGTTACATGCCATCAGAGCACCCTGACCTGTACCGCAGCCTGTAACTACGAAGTCTACTGCGCCTGAATTTAATAACAGAGCAGCCTGTACGCCGATGTTCAGGTATGTCAGATAGCCAGGTTCGCCCAGCTGTAATGGAGCTTCTGCCGTTGTCATGCCGGTATTGTAAACTGTATGTCCCATTGGTTCTACGACTTCCTTCAGTACGCTTACAACGAGATCGTTCTTAGCAGCCTGTGAGAATTCGTTAATCATTGCAATTTTCATGTTTTCTCCTTGTGTCTCTCTCCAGAGACTAAATAAGGGCGGATTTCTCCGCCCTTGTTCTTAACTATTCGTTACTGCCGTTGTCAGCAGCTTCAAATGTATAACGGTCATTTGAACCAATTAAGCGGATATAATTTCTGACAAATTCCTTGACAGCCTTTTCAGCTACCATTTCAATGCCGAGATAATCAGTATTTGGTTCAGCTTCCCACTTAGCCTTCATTGCTGTTTCAGCAGCGTGGAAAGCATCTGTACAAACGTTAATCTTATTGATGCCACCAGCTACGGCCTTACGGATGTTTTCATCACCTGAGCCTGAGCCGCCATGTAATACTAACGGCATCTTCAGAGCAGCCTTTAATTCAGCAAGTCTTCCGAAATCCAGTGTTGGAACGAATCCAGCAGGATACTTACCATGTGCTGTACCGATAGCTACTGCTAAAGCATCAACACCTGTTTCCTTGACGAACTGAACTGCCTGTTCAACATTAGTATACATATCTGCTGTACGGCCGTCACCGTCAGCTGCCTGACCAACATGGCCTAATTCTGCTTCAACAGAAATTCCCTTTGCATGTGCCAGATCTACTACCATACGTGTACGTCTTACGTTTTCCTCATATGGTAATGATGAAGCATCGATCATTACATTTGAGAATCCCCATTTGATTGCATCGATTTCAGCTTCCAGAGATGGACCGTGGTCGAGGTTCAGACATACTGGAACGCTTGCTCTTTCTGCCATTGCCTTGATCATTGGAACCATTTCTGATGGGTGAGCCAGCTTTGACATCTGACCAACACCAAACTGAACGATAATTGGTGAATGTTCTTCTTCAGCAGCTTCGATGACTGCTCTAGCCATTTCCATGTTAACACTGTTGACAGCCATTACTGCATAGCCATCACGATTAGCGTTATCAAGGATATATTTCATGTTTACATACATAACAATTCATCCTCTTTCTATATGAAGTTTCAGCCTAATTCAAGTTTAGATCAAATAACCTTTTAATTTGTTACAAATAGTAATTCAGATAAGTGACTGTATTTTATAAGTCGATGTCGAGTTCAACAACTTCTTCTTCAGCTGTGTCTTCTTCTGATGGAGTCTTCTTCAGAACTGCGTACAGAACACCAGTGATGACAGAACCGATGACTAAAGCCAGTAACCACAGACCAAGCTTATTTGACAGTGGAGCAACTAAGATACCACCGTGTGAAGCAGGAGTACCAACACCCCATACCATTGCTAAGCCTGAAGCGATTGCAGAACCTACCATTGATGATGGAACAACTCTTAATGGGTCTTCAGCAACGAATGGCAGAACGCCTTCAGTGATGAAGCATAAGCCCATAGGGATACATGTATAAGCAGCATCCTTCTGCTGACGAGTGAACTTCTTTGGAGCTAAGATAGCAGCTAAGCCAACACCGATTGCAGGTGTCATACCGCCGATGATCTTTGCTGTTTCAGCACATTCACCGATTCCGCCAGTCTGGTTGTTGTCTGCATATAATGCGTTAGCAGCCATTGAAGCAGTCTTGTTGATAGGACCACCCATGTCGAAGCCCATGCAAGCACCGATAACGGCACCAACTACGAATAATGAACCAGCAGCTAATGACTGAATCCACTTCTGGAATGCTAACATGATTGCTGATAATGGTTTCATCAGGATTCCGAAGAATACGAATGTAGCGCAGCATGTAGCGATTACAGGAATGATTAATACTGGCATTAAGCCCTGTAAAGCCTTAGGCATCTTCCAGGTCTTCATCCACTTTACGAAGTAGCCAACTAAGAAGCCCATCAGCATAGCGCCGACGAAACCAGTCTTTGTAGGACCACCAGCATAGTAACCAATTGCGAAACCAGGAACGATACCAGGTCTGTCAGCAATTGAGAATGCGATACCAGCACATAAGAATGCATATGCCCAGTTGAAGCCGTTTCCGTTCATTTCGCCTAACATGTGCATGAAGTCAGAAATCTTAGCGATTGAGTAACCAGAATATGCTAAGCCACCGATTGTTGGGTCTGACAGTGGAACGCCGCTCCAAGAATAAGCCTTCTGAATAGCACCTGTGATACCAGCCATGACAACCATAGGAATCAGGAATGAGATACCGGTCATAATGTGCTTTCTAAAATCTTGAAATTTCATAAATAATTCTTTCCCTTTCCAGTTAAATAAAACCTAACTAATAAATGATTATTTTGCTGCCAGTTTCTTTTCAATCGTAGTGAGCAGGCTCTTTGGCTGCTTCATTGCAACTGAAATAGGAACGTCAACAATTTTCTTGCCCTTGAAACGATCAGCGCCACGGATAGCGATGTCATGAGTGTACAGAACTACATCAGCGTTCTTGATGTCTTCAGCTGTGAGTTCGTTCTCAACGCCTGCTGAGCCCTGAGTTTCAACCTTGATGTCATAGCCTAACTCTTCTGCAGCCTTCTGCAGCTTTTCAGCTACGATGTAGGTGTGAGCAATGCCTGCCGTGCAAGCTGTAATTGCAACAATTTTCATATAGAAACTCCTTTCATAATCTTGAATTAGCTTGAACTTATTTTAATATAACATTTCGTATGACTCAATACTAATTATAATATTTATATCAAATTGATAATATTATTTTTAAAAATGAGTAACTTTTGATAAGATTAGAAGTCAATGTCAAGGTCAACTATCTCTTCTTCGTTCAAGACCTTGTCAACTTCTCCTAATTCATCGTCTTCGCAGAGTATCAGATTCTTGATTTCTTCCTTTGTCTGAGCCTGAGACAGCTTGGTTACTCTTACGTCGTTACCGAGTTTGCCGGCCAGTTCGCTTAATAACATCATGTGGTTTCTGGCAAATTCCTTGTCAGCGCTGACACAGAACAGGAAGATCAGATGCGTATCCTGGAAGCCGTCATCACTCATGCTGCTTTCCCAGCGGATCGGATTGACTGTCTTGCCGATCATGATGCCGTTGCGCAGAACAGAATTTGACTTGCCGTGAGGAATTGAAAGGTGTGAACCCATTCCTGTAGGACCTTCAGCTTCTCTCTCATAAATGTCCTTTACAAAAACGTCTACATCATTAATATATCCATTTTTT
The DNA here is from genome assembly GCA_900319675.1 of uncultured Bacillota bacterium. GTDB lineage: Bacteria > Bacillota_I > Bacilli_A > Erysipelotrichales > Erysipelotrichaceae > RUG521. Next base: position 30,680 of record ONPK01000001.1, on the reverse strand, counting down.
AAAAGAACGTTAGCCATGTTGTGCAGAACTTCATCCTTTGTGGTGCCCTGTACTTCAAGGTCAATAATGTCAGTGTTTAAGATATCATTTAAAGGCATAAACTACCATCCTCCTAACGCAATTAAATATTATCACGATTATTCAAACTTGGCATCATGTAACCAGAGATATTTCTCATCCTCATTTCTGGTTGTCTGAAGCCATGGATTACCATCGAGATGACGGATCATCCAGCAGGTATACATCTGGAATCCCGGAGCTACTGACTGTGGATGCAGTGCTTCAGGTGTTATGGCTGAGAATGAGTTATCAACACTCTTGAATACCTCATCTCCTACGAAGCTTGCGCCGAATCCTTCAGGTCTGTCGAACTTGAAGTAGTACAGTTCCGGCTGTGGATGTCTGTGTGGCAGATAACCTGACCAGTTTCCTCTGTCGTTGAGAACTTCACCAAGTACCATGTTAGACCATGGAGCGATGTCCTTGTCAAAGATCGTGTTTACTCTTCTCTTGGCTACGTTACCGAACTTGCCAACGCATGAATAACCCCATGGGGCATCTTCTGGTCTGTACAGTTTGGAATCAAATACGGTTTCATTCTTTGTGCACTGTACCAGGAATTCACTTTCAGCCAGTGCCCTTACGGTTACTTCCTTGCCGGTGCATACGTGCAGGGCATAAGGGCCTTCCGTAAATACGTCTTTTCTGCTAACTGTTTCCCTGTTGCCTTCCCAGACATATTCGATCTTGCCTGAAAGAAGCAGGATCGCAGTTTCCTCGCCGTCTCTCTTAAAGGTTCTGACTTCGTTTTCCTTCAGGTGATAAACTCTGACATCCATGAGCATGTCACGGTATTCGTTGTCGTAAGTGCTGAGGATCTCTTCGCCGTTTTCATCAAAATGAGGATAACCAAATAACTTCTTTTCCATTAACTTCTCCTTCTTTATTTCCTGCCGATGGCTCTGATTGCAGCCTCGGCAATGTTTTCCGGTGTCATTTCAAATTCTCTTTCCAGGTAATCCTGTGAGGCAACCATGCCGTATCTGTTGTGAATGCCGATGAATTCCTGCGGTACAGGATGTCTGGCGGCAAGCACATTGGCAATGGCTGACCCTAACCCGGTATTTACTTCATGGTTTTCCGCCGTCACGATCGCTCCGGTCTTTCCAACAGATCTTATGAGCAGTTCTTCATCCAGCGGTTTCCAGGTATGCATGTCTATGACTTCTGCATTTATTCCCTGCTTTTCCAGCAGTTCTGCTGCCTTAATGGCGTTATAGACCATTACTCCTGAGGCAATTATCGTAACGTCCTTTCCTTCTCTTAACAGAACGCCCTTGCCTATCTCGAAGTCTGAACCGTCTTCATATATGGTTCTGAACGTTCTTCTGATCAGACGCATGTATGTCAGGCTCTTTTCGGCTGCTGATCTTCTGGTCAGGGCATAGGTCTGTGCATAGTCGCACGGATCCATGACGATGGCATTCGGCACATTCAGGTATAGTCCGCAATCTTCCAACGGCATGTGTGTCGGTCCGTTAAATGAAGCGGTGATTCCGGGATCTGAGCCGATGATGTGGATAGCCCTTTCGGAATATCCGGCGGACAGGAACACCTGATCAAATACTCTTCTTGAGGCAAATACGCCGAATGAATGAACAAACGGTATCATTCCCGTCGCTTCAAGGCCGCAGGCTACACCAACGGCGTTCGCCTCGGCTATGCCGGCATTGAAGAATCTTTCCGGGAATTCCTTCTGTATTCTCGTCGCATTGATGCACCATGCCAGATCGCAGTCAATGTGGACGATCCTTTCATCGTTTCTCATCATTTCCAGCATTGCATCGCTGTAGGCATCACGGTTTGCCCTTGAGTCAACATCGTGCCTGTTTGCTAACCTGAACATCACTGTAACGCCTCCCTTAACTCTGCATACTTTCTTTCTGCTTCTTCCAATACCTCAGCCCACTGCTGAGAGTTAAGCGTTGATGAATGTTCACCGCTGGTTTCCGCAAAGTCTATGCCCTTGCCCTTGACGGTATTAAGTATGATCATTGTCGGCTTACCATTTACTGTGAAAGCCTTTCTGACTGCTTCAAGGATCTGTTCAACGTCATTGCCGTCAATGACTTCAATGACTTCCCAGCCAAAGGCATCAAACTTTGCGCCGATTCCCTTGCCGTGGGACATTACTTCATCGATCGTTCCGTCAAGCTGACGTCCATTGCTGTCAACAAAACCGATCAGATTATCCAGATGATTATGAGCCGCAAACTGAGCAGCTTCCCAGATCTGGCCTTCATCGCATTCACCGTCACCGCAGATGACGAATACATGTGAATCGATTCCCTGCATCTTGTTGCCAAGTGCAACGCCAACCGCTTCCGACATTCCCTGACCAAGCGAACCGGTCGTAAAGTCTACTCCCCTGGTTCTGTTGTGATCGGCGTGGGATGGGAAGTCTGATTCGGCTTCATTAAGATGATATGCAGCTTCTCTTGGATAAAATCCGGCAATTCCCAGTGCTGCGTAAAGTGCCGGTCCGGCATGCCCCTTTGAAAGAACAAGCCAGTCTCTTTCCTTCCAGTTGGGATCCTGCGGGTCATACTTCATAACTTCTCCATAGAGAACCGCAAGTACATCCGCAATGGAAAGGGAACCTCCGACATGACCGTTGCCCTTTGAGGCAATGATCTTCATGGTTTCCATTCTGATTTCACAGGCCAGTAAGCGCAATCTGTTCAGATTTTCCATGTGCATAGTTGTCTCCTTTTTCAATGGAATCAGCGTTTCAATGTTAAAGTTTTTCTATCCAATTCAATTATAGCATACAAAAAAGCAATTTCCAGTGAAATTGCTCATAAATTTATCAAAATTATCATAACTTTACCATTGACAAGTTATCAATATGCTATTAAGATATGGTTGTATGAAATCAGTAGATCAACTTAATGTGGTTGTTCTCGAAGTAATTGATGAATTTCTCCTCTGGACATTTATCAGTGATGATTGCATCGATCTTTGAAAAATCTGCGAAACGGTTGTAGGCAATTACGTCGAACTTGCTGTGATCAGCAACGATGTATCTTACCGCACTGTGACTCATGACTGCAGCCTTTATGGCTCCCTCATTAAGCACGGTGTTGGTCAGACCACGTGATACCGAAATGCCTACGGTCGAGATGAAAGCCTTGTTGCAGTTATAGTTATATAAGGATGTATCCATGAGGAAGGATCCGGTGTTGTGATCAAGCACACCGCCGACGCCGATTCCCGTGATGTTCGTCACTCCTCTGAGCGCCTGCAAGACGTCAATGGAATGAGAGATCACCGTTACATTCTTAAGGTACTGCATGTAGTGCAGCATGCGGTAGGCGGTCGTACCGGAGTCGATGAAAATAACATCGCCATCCTGGACCATGCCGGCTGCCAGCTTGCCAACGTACTCCTTTCCTTCATTATTTGAGCCCTGACGTTCACTTACTGAAGAAACAGAGCTGATTGATTCTCTGGAATCATTGAAGACGACCCCACCGTAAACCTTGGATACAACACCCTGTTCTTCCAGGATATTGATGTCGCGGCGCAGCGTCTGAATGGATACGTTAAACTTATGCATAAGTTCCTCGTTACTGGCTGTCTTCTTTTCGCGGATGTATGACAACATTTCCTTTTGTCTATTGAGTTTCATATTTCTCACCTATCTTTATTTATCTATATATTATATTTTAGCAAGATTTTATCAATTTTAAAGGAGTATTTATGAGCAAATTAGCAGAAATGACCAAAACTTATCCACAGACAGAATTGTGGAACGATTCATGTTCTTATAAGGAACTGTCTTATTCAGTAGAAAGAGGAGCTACAGGCGCTACCACTAATCCTGTAATCGTATTCAACGTCTTAAAGAAGGAACTTCCTGAATGGGAAGACACGATCAAGAGACTCGTTGATGAAAATCCAACCTGCACAGAAGATGAACTCGCTTGGATGGTCATCAAGGCTTTAGGCGCAAATGCTTCTACATTGTTACTGGATAAATTCAGAGCTTCAAACGGACAGCTTGGCAGAATCTCATTCCAGACAAACGCCAAGTACTATCAGAACAGCCAGAAGATGGTTGAACAGGCATGTGACCTGGCCGCTACAGTTGAGAACTCACAGGTAAAGGTTCCTGCTTCAAAGGCCGGCATCGAAGCCATCGAAGAAATGACATACAGAGGAGTTTCAGTTAACGCAACCGTATCATTCACAGTTGCTCAGGCAATTGCCGTTGCTGAAGCAGTTGAAAGAGGTCTGAAGAGAAGAGCAGCTGAAGGACTTGATTCTTCAAAGATGCATCCTGTATGCACAATCATGTCAGGCAGAGTTGATGACTATCTGAAGAGCTTCTATGGCGCTACCGATACTCTGGTATCAAGCGAAGCCTATGACATGGCAGGCGTTGCCGTCATGAAGAAGGCATATAAGATATTCAAGGAAAGAGGCTACCGCACAAAGCTGTTAGTTGCCGCCTTCCGTAACCGCCATCATTTCGAGGAATTCATCGGTGGAGACATCATCCTGACAATTCCTTACGGCTGGCAGAAGAAGTATGACAGCTCAAACGTTGAGATCAAGGATAACATGTCAAGAGACGTTGATCCAGCCATCCTCAATGAATTACTGACTCTCGAGGAATTCAGAAAGGCTTACGACGAGAACTTCCCACAGGAACAGTTCCAGTACTACGGAGCCTTCAAGGCTACCATCAACCAGTTCCTTAACGGTTATGACGGATTATTACAGTTATTAAGAAAGTACATGGTGAAATAAATGGCTAACACATTCTTGACACCAAAGACCATCGTTTCAGGGAAAAACGCCCTGGACGATGCCGGCAAGCTGTTAGGCGGGTTCGGCAGGAAGGCCTTTGTCGTAACGGATGCTACGATGGTCAAGCTGGGAAACGCTGACCTCCTGTTAAAGGTTCTGGATACACAGGGAATCGAATACTCAGTATTCCCGGAAGTAAACTTTGAGCCAAACGACATCATCGTCAAGCAGGGTGCCGAGGCTTATAAGGCTTCTGGATGTGATTTCCTGATCGCCTTAGGCGGCGGTTCACCAATCGATACAGCCAAGGCCATCTCAATCCTGCTGGCTTCTGATGCACCATTGGCTTCATACATGGGCAAGCTCATCGACATCAAGAGACCTGGCCTGGTTGCCATTCCAACAACAGCCGGTACCGGTTCAGAAGCTACCAAGTTCACGATCATCAACGATACCGAAACAAAGGTAAAGATGTTATTAACAGGTGCCTGCCTGATTCCTGATCTGGCAATCATTGATCCGATGTTCACGATGAGTGCACCGAAGTCAGTAACCGCTCATACAGGCATTGACGCATTATGCCATGCCCTTGAATCCTATACCTCAAGAAAGGCTCAGCCTTTATCAGACACCTTTGCCTTAAGTGCCATCAAGAGGATCTTCGGCAACTTAAGAACATGCTACAACGAAGGCCACAACACTGAAGCCAGAATTCAGATGTCATTAGCAGCCTTAGAGGCCGGCATCTCATTCAACAACTCATCTGTTACCATCGTTCACGGCATGTCAAGACCAATGGGTGCTCTGTTCCATGTCGCTCACGGCTTAAGCAATGCCATGTTATTAAAGGAATGCATGGACTTCGCCGTACAGGGTGCATATGACAGATTCGCCGATGTTTCAAGATATCTTGGATTCTCAGACAGCGCAGACGACAAGACCGCAGCTGAGGCATTCCTGAAGGAACTAAACACACTGTTAAGTGACCTGCACGTTCCGACAATGTCAGAGTTCGGCATTGACAGAGATGAATACTTTGCCAACATTGACAAGATGGCACATGATGCCTTTGCCTCAGGATCTCCTTCAAATACCATCAGAGAAACCTCTGTTGAGGACATGAAGGAATTATACAAGCAGATCTACAGGTAACATTGAACTTCAATGTTACCTTTTTTTCCTTTATAATATTACTGATTTAAAGGAGTCACCTTATGTTAACCTTATCAAGCACGACCAATGAAACAAGTTCAAACATGACCTTACTGTTTTATGTAATATTCGGATTCATGATCCTGATGTTTCTTTTCAGAGCAGGTTTAGGCTACAGGCGCTATAAGAATTCAATCTATCCGCACATCTATGACAACTATCTCATAGATTATTTCTACAAGCTTAATGTGTTCAGAGATGCCTCCAAATCAGGCCTTCTCAAGAAACTGATCGGTTATCACCGTCTCAACTATGCCAGCATAACAAACAATGAAGGAAAGCTGGTAACTCAGATAATAACTCTGATCCATGCCAAGGGCATCCTCTCCATTGCCTATCTGACTTCCGAAGGCAAGTACGGCGGCAGTGACAGCGGAAACTGGTACATTAAGAGAACTGAAGACGGAAACGACAAGAAGTACAAGATTGAAAATCCCGTCATTTACCTGAAGGAATACAATCTGCACCTGTCTCAGGCACTTGAGGGCAGAAAGGCCCAGAGTCTCATAGCCGTACCTGACAACACCGACATTACCAATCTTCATTCTTCATATAAGGTCGTCAAATATTCCGAACTTGAGAACGTGTTCAGGGAAGCTGACTGCGGATACGGTCTCAACAATGCCGAAATTGATGAGATCTACGAAAAGCTTGGCGGCAAGGTTGACCGTAAATAAGCACAAAAAAACAGAGCCATCTGGCTCTGCTTTTAATTTGATTAACCTTCAATCATGATGGTATTCTTTTCAGGCAGTTTCTTTTCCTCGACCTTCGGAATCTCCAGCTTCAGAACACCATCCTCATACCTGGCCTTGATGTCCTCAGCCTTTATCTGATCACCGACATAATATGTTCTCTGCATTACGCCGGAATATCTTTCCTGACGGACGATCCTGCCCTGCTTGTTCTTTTCTTCCTCATCTACTCCCTTGGATGCGGTAATAGTCAGATAACCTTCATTCAGTTCAAGCTTGATCTCGTCCTTCTTGAAGCCAGGCAGATCGATCTCAACTGCATAGTGGTTTTCATGTTCCTTTACATCTGTAAGCATTTCCCTGCCGGCATGCTTGCCGTACAGCTTACGGTCTACGTTTTCCAGGCTTCTGAATGGGAAGTCCTCAAACAGATCATCAAACAGGTTTTCTGTAAAAATTCTAGGTGTTAACATAGTACATTTACCTCCTTTACTTTTTTCATTGTTCTTTCCTAATGAATGAACTATGTCTATAAGTAAGGGAATGGAGGGTTTGGATTCTGTCTTACCTGAGAATCTTCTCTTATTCTCTTTACAATTATGTTATAGTCCCATTTTTTAGCACTGTCAATAGGTGAGTGCTAATTTTTTTTACTTTTTTTCTTCATGAATGTGAAGAGATACTGTTTATTGTCAAGCTATCAGTTTTACTTGTCCGCAATATCACAAGCGCTATATAATGGCATTGGAGGACATATTATGAACAATAAGAAAGTAGTAGTATTAGGTGGTGGTGTTCTTGGAACACAGATTGGCCTGATGTGTGCTTATTATGGTTATGACACAACATTCTGGCTCAGATCAGAAAGCTCTGTCGGACGTACACAGCCAAAGATCGAAAGATATTCAGCATTAATGCTGGAAGATCTGGCACAGGCAAAGGCCCTGGTCGGTACACCAATGGGAGCATTCGTATATCCAAGAGGACTGATCAGAGACTGGAAGTCAGCTACAGTTGAAAGCCTGGATGAATTATACGCAGCAGGCAAGAAGAACCTGGAAGAGAACGTTCACATTGAACTGGACAAGGCAGCTGCCGTTAAGGACGCTTACCTTGTAATCGAATCAATGTCTGAAGATCCAAAGGCCAAGATCGAAGTCTATACACAGTTCAAGGATCTGCTGGATGAAGACACGATTCTGGTAACCAACTCTTCAACGCTGTTACCAAGCATGTTTGCTGAATACACAGGCAGACCTGAAAAGTATCTGTCACTGCACTTCGCAAATACAATCTGGAAGAACAACACGGCTGAAGTCATGGGTCACCCGACAACAAGCCCGGAAATCTACAACGAAGTTGTCAAGTTCGCTGCTTCAATCGGCATGGTACCTTTACAGCTTCACAAGGAACAGCCAGGTTACATCCTGAACTCAATGCTGGTACCGTTCCTGTCAGCTGCTCAGGGCTTATGGGCAAACGGCGTTGCTGATCCGGAAACCATTGACCTGACATGGCAGCTGGCAACATCTGCTCCTGCAGGCCCATTCAAGATCCTGGACATCGTAGGTCTGGAAACAGCCTACAACATCAACCAGATGAAGCCTGCTTCTCAGCAGGAAGGCACGACCGAGTACAAGATCGGCAAGTTGCTGAAGGAAAAGATCGACAAGGGCGAAACCGGTGTCAATGCCGGCAAGGGCTTCTACGACTACACAAAGAAGTAACCAAAAGAAAAGACAGATGAAACATGAACATCTGTCTTTTCTCTTTATCATTTCCCGGGAAATAACAAGCTGAAGCAACATGCCTCAGCTTGTTTTTCTAATTCTCAGGAGCGGCAAAGCTAAGTACCTTTTCCGCTATCTCAATGGTGAAGTCCGGATCGTATATGATCTCTCCATCCAGAGAATAGGCAAAGCCTTTCTTCGCCTTGACCCTTACCTTTCTGGCCTTGCGGTATATCATGATATCCTGAAGCTTGGGGTCATCCAGATGCTTTCCCTTGGTATAGGTGTCCAGCAGCTTTACGAACCTGATCCTGGATATCGGCTTTACCAGACATACTTCCATGTAGCCGTCATCAAGTTCAGCTCTTGGCGCACACTTGAAGGAGCCTCCAACATACTGCCCATTGGCAACAGTGCATAACAGTGCCTTGCCGTCCGGATTGATCAGTTCCCCATCCGCATATACTTCAAATTCATTTTTCATGCTGGTGATCAATGCCTTGATGATTCCCATGGTATAGGCATTCTTGGCAGCGTTGCCGCCCTTGGCTCTTCCTTCGTTTACCGAGATGGCCACGGTCGTATCAAAGCCGAAGTTGACAACGTTGTCGCTGTAACGGTCGCCCACCTTTAAAAGGTCTATCTTTCTGGCCTTTGCGCTTAAGAGCTTATCTATGTCCTTGAATCTTTCCGGATCCTCAAAGCACTTTACGAAGTCGTTGCCGCTGCCGCATGGATAACAGCTTACCTCAGCATTTTCCTGACCTACGGCACCGTTTACAACCTCATTAAGAGTCCCGTCTCCTCCGCAGGCGATGAATCTGACCTTTTCTTCCGGTGAATTCTTGCAGTATGCCCGGACATATTCCGTCGCATCATTCACTCCTCTGGTAACATAGATTTCGCACTGATCCTTCTTTTCTGATCTGTTAACGGCCTCTCTTATCATGCCAACGCTGTTTTCCGTGCCCGCGCTCGGGTTAATAATGAATACGTATTTCATGGGTCATCCTCCTATCATCAGCATTCCCGCTGTTATCAGTAATTCCCCGATCAGGTAAGTCGCCATGACCAGGAAGTGTTTTCTCCATATGTGATCTTTGTTCTTATGATATCTGACCAGAAACAGAAGACAGTCAGAGGTAAAGAACAGTACGGCTCCGACATATGCCACCATGGAACCGGTGTTTCTCAATGTCATCCACTGCATCAGGGCAAAGACGTTCATGATGCTGTTTGCCCACAGATACCCGTTCATCGGAATGAGCATCATCTTCGGCGTATTGTCCTTAACCGCCATTATGATCCTGATGGCAATTGTGAAATAGACAATGGCCAGTGGTATTACGATCAGCCAGTTTACGTGATAGTGTATGATTCCCGGAACATAGGCAAGGATGAAGAACACGTGACTTATCAGAAAGCTTATGCCTCCGGCTATGAACCACTTGTGTCCATCCGGTATTAACAGCACGTCGCCCAGCCAGCTGGCAATTAACGCCGCCAGCAACATGGCGTTGATGTTCTTCGCAGCGGTAACATAGTACAGAATCAGAAAGATGAGCAGAAACGGCTTGGTCTTAGCCCTGTTTTTCTTATCGTTTATGTAGCTGTGGTATAAGTGTATCAGGCTGGTCAGACAGAAAAGCCCCAAAAACAGATATTTCAGCATATTATTATGTATTATTTCCCTTCAATTATCATTATAGTTCACAATTCACCGACATACAATTACCAAAGAAAAAGGCCGGTTACCCGACCTTATTTCTTCAGTTTGAATACCGTACCGTCTGTTTCAACGGTGATGTTCATGCCTTCTTCTATCAGCAGAAGTTCACCGCTGAATTCACTGTAGTAGATGTTGTCTTCACCATCTACCAGATAGACCATGGTTTCACCGCCGACTGTAACCAGTTCAACTCTCTTTACGGTAATATTCTTTTCATTCATGTCGCCCGTGACAGCCGTTCCCTTGCTGAAGATGGACAGTGCCTTCTCCAGGGAATCATCAACTGCCATGTGTGAATACTGAGAAGCGTCAACGATGGCATACATCTTGACCAGTCCCAGGTTGTCCTTCAATACCATCACGTAGGCAGCGGTGCCGTTGACATCGATCAGGCTCGGGAATGAAGCACGGTATCTCTTTTCCTGAACTTCACCCTCAGCTGCTCTCATGACGCTGTCTTCATCGGTTGATTCAAAGTATGATACTCTGATCTCTCCGGTACGCTCATTTGCCATGAGGTAGCCGATATTGGACTCGTCATTGGTTACGGCCGTAATGCCCGTGTATACATAGACATCATTGTCTCTGACGATGTAGCCGAAGTCGTTGTCTCTGACTGATTCACCGTCACTGTTATAAGTTGTGGTAGTGGTTGATTCGATCAGACCCTTCTGCCCGAACAGACTGTTCCAGAAACCGTTGATCAGCTTGCCGTAGATGTCGAAGTATCTGGCAATGTAGTCGCCATTGTACACGACGTCTACCCACTGCGGCAGATCATTAATGCCATACTTGTTCATTTCTCCGCTAACCGGGTCAACTACGATGGCTCCGTTGATCTTCTTGCCGCCAAATAAGCCAATGGTATATTCATAGGTTGAAGCCACATAGTACGGCTTGCCGCTTTCATCGATTTCAAAGTGAATGTCATCAAAGAACGTCGTTGGATATCTGAAGTAGATGTGTCTGGCCAGATCTTCACCAAGATAGGCGCTTGGTACGTACTTCATGCCCTCAGACAGTTCCACGTATTCAGCCGTCAGATTGCCCGGATCTACCACGACATAACCCGGAACGCCGTTCTTTCTGTTGTTTATCCACTTCCAGAATCCGGCATACTTCAGAGCAGATACCTTGACCGGCATGTCCTTATAGGCAATGGTCATGTAGGCATCTGAAACCTCAAACTGGCTTACGATCTCATTCAGGGCACCAATCTTGCGGTTACCGAGAACCTTGCTGCTCTCGGTATCCATCAGAGGGATCTTCCTGATGTCAGAAACCTTTGGCAGTTCCTGATGTTCCGTTGTTTCAATGCTCAGTATCTTTGAATAGGCTCTGGCATTGACCATCTGTGATGAGAATATTGCTCCAACAAGCATGGCTACTGCCAGTCCTGAAGTAATGAACACGGATATCCTGGACTTCTTCCAGCCCTGCTTGACCGGGAAGTAGATTCCATAGATCGTCAGGCTGATCGCAGCCAGATTTATCAGGACTATGAACCACAGTCCCGGATTATGCAGACTTAACGTCGGCAATGTCAGATATGCAGTTAATAAGTCAAATATCAGCAGGGCTATTATCGTAAATAACAGACCTTTCTTTTTCATTTGTTGTTACCTCCCGTTATTGCTGCTGGCTGCTGCTGCGCTTGACTGTGCGCTGTCCTGGTCCTTATCAAACTGGTTGATGGCCAGTACCAGCAGAATGAGCAGCTCTTCGTTCTCTTCATCGAATATTTCAACGCTGTAGTGCTTCGTAAAGTGCAGGATCTCTTCGCTGACCTCACATAACAGGTTGCCTTCCTCATCGGTAATGTTGTATTCCCATGAGAAGAAGTCGCCGTTGATCTTCCAGCCCAGTTCCTGTAATGTCAGTTCTGACCTGAAGAAAGTCAGTTCCTGACTGAGTCTGTCTACCAGTTCATCACCGAGATATATGTCATATTCTCTTAAGAATATGGTAAAGTTCTTCTTAACGTGTCCGATGAACTCACCGTCTCTGTACAGTTCAATGTCAGGAAACAGCAGTGTCGTATTCCTGTAGTCATATACTGCGTTTTCATTTTCATCATACAGTGAACCGTCTGCGTACAAAAGTCTGAAATTTTCCTTGAAATAATACTTCATGTTGTACCTCCCCTGAAGGCCTGCCCCTTTTCAGGGGCAAACCTTTACTTTTCTTCTACGTTATCCAATCCGGTAACGTTTATGTTCTTATTTACCTTAGCATCGTAGGTATTTGCCCTCAGAATCTCCCTCAGGTCTACTCCCGTGGCTTCTGACATGGTATCAAATACCTGCTTCATGATCACCGGCATGTTTCCTGACACCTGGGATACGCTGCCGTCACCGTTTCCGCCGCCATAGATCGTAACCTTATCGATTGCGCTGATTGGCTTGGCTATCTCAGCAGCCAGCTGCGGCATGATGCTGATCATCATTTCTGCCATTGCAGCACCGTTGTACTTCTGATAGGCTTCAGCCTTCTTTTCCATGGCCTCTGCTTCAGCGATGCCCTTCAGGCGGATGGCTTCTGCTTCTGCCTTACCCTTGGCCTCGATTGCCTCGGCTTCCATCTGGGCAAGATACTTCTTGGCTTCAGCCTCTCTCTTAAGCTTGATCATATTAGCCTCTGCAGACTGCTGTACGGCATACTTGTCGGCGTCAGCCTGCTTCTCAACCGTGGCTGCCAGTTCCTGCTGGCGGATCTCTACTTCCTTCTGCTTCAGTTCGGCCTCTCTTTCGGCTCTGGCGATCTGGGCATTTACGGTAGCGGTCTGGATGGACTTCTGCTGTTCCTGCTTCTGAATTTCGTAGGCTGCATCAGCCATGGCCTGCTTTCTGTCACTTTCCAGTTTCAGTTCGGCCTGCTTGATGGCCAGTTCATTGTTCTTCTTGGCAATTTCAGTCTCAGCAGCCACTCTAGCATCATTTGCGGCTCTGTCCGCTTCTGCCTTGGCAATGGCTACGTCTCTGTCAGCCTCTGCCCTGGCTATCTGAGCGTCCTTCTTGATCTTGGATGTGTTGTCCATGCCAAGGTCGTTGATCAGACCATTCTCATCAGTAACATTCTGAATGTTACAGGAAAGAATTTCAATACCCAGTTTTTCCATGTCCTTGCTGGCCTTGGCCATTACCTGGTCACTGAATGAATCACGGTCCGTATTGATCGTCTTGAGATCAAGGGTACCGATTATCTCACGCATGTTGCCCTGTAATGAATCCTGCAGCTCGTAGGCGATTTCCTGCGGTTCCTTGTTCAGGAAGTTACGCTCTGCCTTTAACATGCCCTCAGGCGATGTATCAATACGCACCTTCGCAATTGCGTCTACCTTAACGTTGATGAAATCGTTGGTAGGTATGTAGGAATCGGTCTTGATGTCTACTGATATCTGACCAAGATGCAGGTGGTCAACCTTTTCCAGGAAGGGAATCTTGATTCCCGCCCTGCCTATCAGTACTCTTGGCGTCTTCTTAAGTCCTGATATGATGATCGCAACGTCAGGTGACGCCTTAACATAACCCGTCAGCACAATAACCATCACCACAATGATTATTAATGCCGGCACAATGTAGGGAATTAACTTCTCCATAAATCTTACCTCCTGTTCATTAATTACCTTTCTGATGACAATCTGCTAAAAAAGCAGGTACTGCTTCGCTGTACCTGCCGGTCCTCTTATAAATAAAGACCCATATACAGCGTTGCATATGAGTCTCACAGTCTATAGTTTGCCGGGTGTTTCCACCGATTGACGACATAACTGCACTTGCGTGCCTGTTACTCCCTCTTGAGGATATGGTACCATATTCCCCGGGTTTGTAAAGTATTTTCAGTAATTATTTTTCAAAATCGTTCTGTAGGCCTTCTGCAGTAATGTGCGGTTGTTTTCATACTGAAATACCCCCATGGCCTCTTCATAGGGCAGCAGGACGATCTTTCTTACTTCCTCAGGCTGAGGAACAGGGGTCTGGTTATGATACGTGGCAAGGTAGTAAGTGACCTTCTTGAGGTGACCGTTTACCGGTATTATGTACTCTACCAGTTCCCTGAAATCAGGCAGGATCGTTACATCAAGACCGGTTTCCTCTCTTACTTCCCTCATGGCTGTCTGTCTTTCGGTCTCGTAATCCTTCATGTGCCCCTTCGGGAAACCGTAAGTACCCTCCAGAGACTGAATTATGACGAACCTGTAGTCTTTATTTTCCTTGGTGAAAACCACCGCTCCACACGATCTCTCTATTTCCATAATGATTTTTACAATTGTATCTTCCCCGATTTAATTGTATCATAATTCTATGTTTGGAGGGCTTTGGCATGGAGAAAAAGCAGACATTTTTACAGTTCATCAAGTACGCACTCATCGCTGCGTCAGCCGGAATCATTCAGGTAGTCAGCTTTTCGCTGTTTGAGGAAGTACTGCATCTTCCTTACTGGCCAAGTTATCTCATCTCACTGACTCTGTCGGTACTGTGGAACTTCACTTTTAACCGCAAGTATACCTTCAAGTCAGCCAATAACGTTCCAAAGGCCATGTTCCAGGTCTTCCTGTACTATCTGGTATTCACGCCGTTATCAACCTGGTGGGGTCACGCCCTTACCAGTCTTGGCATCAATGATTACGTCATACTTGTATTCACGATGCTTGTCAACTTCATAACGGAATTCCTGTTCCAGAAGTACGTAGTATTCAAACCTGAAAATAACTGAGCGCTTGCTCAGTTATTTTTTCTTTGTTATCAGGATGATTTCCGGAGGACAGTTCTTCTGATTCAGCATGTTCAGATATACGCAATGGTATTTTCCTGAATCAAGCTTTTCACTGAAATCCAGAATGGCCTGTCTTTCCTTCTTGCCTTCTTCGTGTCCCCAGTACATCACTATGCTTACAAGTCCGTTCACTCTGATCATTTCCAGGCTCTTTTTCAGAGCAGTAAGGGTAGAATCGGTTTTCGTCGTGATCGACTTGTTGCCATCAGGCAGATAGCCCAGATTGAAGACAACAAGATCAGGCTGCTCCTTAACGTACATGTCCATGTTTTCGTGAGAATCGTGAATCAGTACGACATTGTCACGCTCATGTTTCTTCAACAGATCTGCAGTATTGTCCAGTGCTTCCTGCTGAATGTCAAAGCTGTATACCTTTCGACTCAGCCTTGAAAGAAAAAGCGTGTCTTCTCCGTTTCCTGCCGTAGCGTCCACGGTCACGCTGTCTTCGTTCAGATAGGATAGCCAGAGGTTTTCGGCTAACAATGTGGTCTTGGTAAGTATGTTGGTATCCATTCTAGGCATTTTCCATCTTTGCGTTCTTCAGAACGATCATTACCATGAATTCGTTCTCGGTATAGGTAAACTCTCCTTCAATGATGATCTCTTCACCGGTTGAAGGATATTCTTCTGGATATTTTCTGGCTTCGCTTAATTCAAAGCCCAGACCCTGCTGGCAGCAGCCCAGTGCATCAGGAACGATGCAGCCGAAAATGCGGTTGCCGTTTGGATCCTCACCAATGGCAAACTGACCCTTTACTCTGATCCTCTTGCCGTTGTATTCCTCCGGGGATACCGTCATGTTGTATATCTCACTGTAGATCATGTTGCCGTTCATGAAGGAAATGTCGATCAGTTCCTTTTCCTCTTCCGGCTGTTTCTCGGGTTCTGTCGTATCAACAGTGACCGTAACCTTCGGGCCATCATCAACAGCGACAGGTTCTTCCTTCTTTCCGCAGCCTGCCATCATCAGCAATATCACTAAGCATAAAACCAGTTTCTTCATTTATCTGCTCCTGACAATACTTATTATATAGAAAATTACGAAAACTACCAAATCTGCCACAACGATTGTAGATCCGACCGGCGTTCCTCTGAATACGGCAACCATCAGTCCGCAGCAGGCACATACCACTGAAATCAGCGCAGAAGCTATCGTAACGTTCCTGAAACTCTTGAACAGCTGCATTGCCGTTACGGCCGGGAATATTACCAGTGCCGAAATCAGCAGGGAACCGACAAGATTCATTGACAGTACGATGATGACGGCGATGACAATGGCCAGAACCAGATTGTAGATGTCCGTTCTGGTACCGGTTGCCTGAGCAAAGGTCTCATCAAAGGTTACCGCAAAGATGCGGTTATACATCAATACAAACAGTACAACTACCAGCAAAGACAGTATTGAGCACAGCCATACCTCACCCTTGGTCAGGGTAAGAATGGACGTTGAACCAAACAAAGTCGTACAGACGTCTGCCGATACATTGGAAGACACCTTGAATACGTTCATTAACAGATAACCCAGTGCCAGTGATCCTACTGAAAGCATCGCTATTCTGGCATCGCCGTTTATCCTGGCTTTCTGCCCATGTCTTAATAACAGTACAGCCGTTATGATCGTAACCGGCAGTATGATGAACATCTTCTCCTTCACCAGATCAAGGACCAGGGCCACGCTCATTGCCCCAAAGGCTACATGAGAAAGTCCATCTCCAATGTATGAATATCTCTTTAACACCAGTATTACGCCTAATAATGAAGAACACAGGGCTATCAGTATTCCGGCTATGAAGGCATAGCGGACAAACGGGTAGCTCAGATAGACCAATAATTCCCTAATCATTGCTGATCACCCTGGCCTTTCTCCTGTTTTCCAGATACTCATCTCTGGTACCGAAGAAGCTGTCTTCATCTTCAAGCAACAGAATGTGCTTTGCCTGATCAAGGGCCTTATCCAAATCGTGAGAAATCATGATTATGGCAATGCCTTCCCTGTTAAGCTGAGCTATCAGCTGATACATTTCACATGTCGTTTCATAGTCAAGGCTGGTTGATGGTTCGTCAAGTATGATCAGCTTTCTGGTCGCGCAAAGACATCTTGCCAGAAGAACGCGCTGCTGCTGACCGCCGGAAAGCTCGTTATAGCATCTGTCGGCCAGAGATTCTATCTTCATTCTTCTGATGCTCTCATCAGCCAGTTTGCGGTCTTCTTCATCATAGAAGAACTTTTTGCCAAGTCTGCCCAGACATCCCGACAGAACGATTTCCCGAACCGTTGCCGGAAAATCCTTCTGAACGGAGGTATGCTGAGGCAGATAGCCGATTTCGTGCTGAGTTAATCCATCTGAAAAGGTAATGGTACCGCTGTATGGCTTCTTCAGATTCAGCAATACCTTGATCAGCGTGGTCTTTCCTGCTCCGTTTTCACCTATGACGCAGAGATAGTCTCCCTTTTCCACGGTAAAACTGAGATTTCTGACGATCTCCTTTCTGTCATATCCAAATGAAAGCTTATTTACCTCAAGTAACATGCTAGTTCAATACCTTTCTCAATACTTCCAGGTTTTTCTGCATGATCTGCAGATAACCTGTGCCGTTATCGGCATCCTGCCCGGTTACCGACTGCAGAGAATCGATTGCCACGATCTCCTGATTCTTGTTAACCGTGTTTTCGATGATCGTCCTGGCGATCCTGCCGTCGTTGTTTTCCAGGATCAGTATGTAATCAAGTTCCCTTTCATCCGCCTTTTCAGCCAGGAACTTTATCGTCTCAAAGCTGGCTTCAGATTCAGCTGAGCATCCTCTGAACGCCGCGTAATATTCCAGTCCATAGTCTTCAGTCATGTATCTGAAGGGGAACCTGTCGGCAAACATTATGACGTTTCTCTTTGCTTCAACGACCGTCTTCCTGTAATCATCGTCCAGTTTCTGCAGTGATTTGCAGTATTCAGCACAGTTATTTGCATACTTACTGCCGTTTCTCTTATCCAGGGCAGACAGTTCATTCCTGATCAGTTCGCAGGCCTTCTGAGCTATCTTCAGTGACAGCCATATGTGCTCATCAAATTCGTCTTCCTCTTCCTCTTCTGCCTGCATCCCCTCAACTCTTTCCTCAATTCTCAGATAATCACCCAGATTATCCATGAGGTTGAGGTTACTTCTGCCGCTCTTTTCTCTCTCCCTGACCAGATCATTTGCCCATTCATCAGATTCGCCACCGACCTGAATGAACAGATCGCAGTCTGTAACCTTAATGATGTCGTTTACTGAAGGCTGGTAATTATGCAGATCCGAGCCGTTACTCATTAACAGAACGAGTTCAATGTCTTCACTGTCTCCAATGATGTTTCTGGCCCAGTCATACAGCGGGAATATGGTCGTAACGACTTTTATCTTTTCATTTTCGTGCTCTCCGTTACCGGAACACCCAGTCATCATTAACATGAAAATGCACAGGATGACCAGAATGGTCTTTCTAAGCCTCTTCATGTTTTCTGCACTCCTCACATAAACCGTAGAACACGGTCATTCTCGGCATGATCGTAAAGTTATGCTCATTACTGATGTGGTTTTCCAGGATGGTTATCTCATCGCAGTGAATGTGCTCGATCCTTCCGCACCTTATGCACTTGAAGTGATAGCAGTGGCTGTCTTCACAGCCCGTATACTCGTAACATGCCGGTGTATTCTCATCAATTACCGATCTGATGACCTGTCCTTCCTGAACAAGCTTTTCCAGGTGGCGGTAAACCGTAGTCAGACCTATCTTCTCTTCCTGTTTCTTCAGTTCATCATAAACATCCCTGGCGTTTACATGTCTGCCCGGGTTATCTTTCAGATAGTTCAATACTGTGTCTTTCTGGACTGTAGTGTAGTTCTTTTTTCTCATAATTTGAAAACCATTTTCAATTTTGCTAATACAGTATAGCACAAATACAAAAAAAAGAAAGAATTGCCTAAGCAACTCTTCCTGGGGGTAGTATATTAACAAGTCCTGAGACTTATTAACGAACATAGTATAAAAGCATTACTATTTAAAACTCAATGATCTTGAAGTAAAATATACATAGAAGGGACATTTGTATCATGTATAACACATCTACGAACAAGCAGGTCATATATTCGCTTGATTCATTATCCGACTCTCTATATGATTTGCTGAGGAAAAAATCATTTAATGACATCTCGATAACGGAGCTCTGTCAGAACTGCAACATTACCAGAAAGACTTTCTACCGCAACTGCGACGATCTGTACGATCTCATCGATTACAGCATCGATCATCACATGACATCTGCATTGGAAAGCGTTTCCTGGTACCACTCACCGGCTCAGGAGATTGTTTCTTCCTTCTTCAAGTACTGGGAAGACAAGAAGGATCTTCTGTCACTGCTTTATGCCAAGGGACTTTTCCCTCATTTCAAGACGCGTCTGATCAAAATAGTGTCCAATTACATGGCCTACCAGAGAATGACGGCTCCAAGCGTCAAAGGCGATGAGGCATTAAGGGAATACTATGACTCATTCCTGTTTGGAGGATTCCTGCAGATGATGGAGGCATGGATCGTTCACAATTATGCGCTTAGTGCTGAAGAAATCTCTGAAGTCTACATGATTTTCAAACAGGGAAGACAATACAGGTAAAAACGAATCTGATTGTCGTCGGAATACCAAAAATTTATAATTATGTTACCGGAGGCTGAATAATGTTCATACAACAGTCTGTCAGACACGACAAGGATAAGTACGTCAAAGGAACCTACGTCGTTTCCAGCAAGGATCCTGAATACCTTAAGGAACTGGAAAGAAACGAAAGCCGAACCGGCTTCGTTGACTTTTACTATGACGTTGAGACAAACAGGCTTGATTTTGAGTTCCACAACTGTCAGGAATACGCCCAGCGGAATTACCAGGAACTGGTGGAAACGGTGTGGAGAAAGATAAGACTGATAAGATCCTACTGGAAGACAGCGGATTACATGAACAGAACAACGATTACAGAAGATAAAAAATAGTTCATTACGAACTATTTTTAATTTATTCCCTTTTCCCTGTCCTGCAGGAACTTGTACATGGCACCCAGCAGGTTTGAGTCATTATTGAACTGACAGGTCACGACCTGAGGTTTTGGCGGAGACATCCGGCCAAACTGCTCTCCGACTGCTTCCAGGTTTTTTTCCAGCATCTCAAACAGCAGAGGCTGTTCGCTTATGCCGCCTCCTATGGCGACCTTTTCCGGGTCAAAGACGCACTGCAGATTATAGAGCTGCCTTGCCAGTTCATAGGTGAACTGGTCAAGCGCTGCCAGTACCCTTTCGTTTCCTTCTTCAGCCATTGCGAATATCTCCTCACCGGTAAACTGCTGATCCGTACCCAGCTGCTCCTGAACTCTGGCCAGCAAGCCGGCAGCACCGTTACGGTGTGCCCACGGTATTACCCTGTCTCTGTCAAATCCCGGCCTGATGAAGGAGAATTCTCCCGAATACAGATGGCTTCCGTATACTACTTCCCTGTTATAGACCAGGCATCCGCCTATTCCGGTGCCCAGAGTGATGACAATGGCATTTCTGCTGTCCTTCAGAGAACCGTACCCAACCTCAGCCATGGCAGCGCATTTGGCGTCATTGGCAATTGATACCGGACAGCCCAGTCTTTCCTTAATCAGATCCTTAAGATTGATATCTCTGATGATGCTGACAAGTGAGCCACCGAACTTAACATACCCGGTCACCGGATCAATTACTCCCGGCATTGACATGGCAAAGCCGCTGACCTCCTCAGCTACCTCTTCGTATATCTTTTCAATTCCCCTGATGAAGTCATCAAGAGATGAATAAATGGTGGGAAATCTTCCCTTGTGAGTCAGATTCAGTTCCTCATCCAGGACTGCGTACTTGGTATTGGTACCGCCTACGTCAAAACACAGGATCTTCATATGATGCCCTCCAACAAAAAAGCACTTCAAAACGAAGTGCCGTATCTTACTTACTTGCCCTGAGCAATTGCGATTGCGCTGGCTGTGTCGCCTTCAGTCGTAATTGATACTCTGATATCACTGACGCCTGTTGGTTCCAGCAGTTCCTTTAATCTGCCGGTAATGTTGACATATGGGGCACCATCTTCATATTCAAGTACCTCGATGTCAATGTTATCAAGCTTGCCGGCGATCAGATGGTCTACTGACTTCCATACTGCACTCTTGGCGGCATAAACGCCGGCGAAGAAGTCAATGCGGTCGGCCTGTGTGTCAGCCAGCTTTTCCTCTGCATCTGTAAAAATGTCTTTTGCGTATTCAGGATTATCTAAAAAGCGCTCTACTACGCTGATCGTTACTGAATCAATTCCTACTCCATAAATCATATTTCGTTCTCCTCTTACTATTCTAGTTTACTAGAAAACCGGCCTTTTGTATATCAGTTACTCGGTTTCATCCTTCTTTTTGATCATCAGATCGCCGATCAGTACCAGTAACAGTCCGGAAGCTGCCGTGATTATCAGCATGATCCGGCCTTTTCCGGTAGTTACTTCAGCCAGAACATGACCGATCACCGGCAGATGGAACATGACCTTTCCAACGTAATTAACATAGGATACCGGAGAAATATCGTTATCAGGATTGTTATCGCCCTTGGTGATGAACTGGTGACTGTTAGTATCGTTCTCCACCACCCTGTGCGTCGTAGGAGTCGTTGCTCCGGACGCCCTGAAGACGATTATGTCTCCCTCTTCAATGTTATAGGGACTGTCCCCGTACACATAGATGATGCTACCGACAGGCAGTTCAGGCTCCATGCTTGGAGATTCCACGACGTACTTTTCCATCGGAACCGCAATCATGACCGTCACGATTATTACCAGTGCCGTTATGAGTATTCCCAGTATCTTTATTATTCTTGCCAGCATATCAATCACCTAAAAACAGGTTCTTCAACCTGTTAGTTTCCCGGAAGCCTGTAGATTTCTTCCCCTTCCTTTACCAGGAGGAATTCTCCTCTGGCCCAGGATTTTACGTATTCATCGTCCATCAGACGTTCCTTCTGCAGTAAGAGGTGTTCCTGTTCCTCTTCCAGTTCAGCCAGTTCCTTCTTGGCATCGTTGATGTCAGCTATCAGGGTAAAGGTCGTGCCTACTTCCTTGGTTATCTGCCATACGAAATAAACTATGCCCCAGATCATGGCTGCGCACAGGATAACGGTAACGACGATGTTCATCGGTTTTTTCTTTTTCTTGGTATTCTTCTTTTCAGTCACTGAGTTTCACCTCACCGGTAATACTAATAATATACAGATTATTGTGAAATTTCAACATTTTCCTCAACATGTCTTTCTTCGATGACTTCATAAAGACTGTCAGCGTCATTCTTTCTGACAACATCCCTTACTTCCAGCACTCTGACTACCAGACAGCGCTGGCCGAAAGTCACCTCAATGACATCTCCTGGTTTTATGTCTGTGGAAGGTTTTGCCACTCTTCCGTTTACTACTACTCTCTGATTGGCGGCCAGTTCCTTGGATACCGTTCTTCTCTTCAGTATCCTGGCAACCTTGAGATACTTGTCAAGCCTCATTCTTATCACCCATTTTTTCAATTATGATCATTGCTCTGTTTACATACTGCAGCCAGTTCTTCTTCTTGGCAAATATCAGAGCTATCTTATTATGATTATAGCGCAGTTTTATGTCTGAAGATAAATTCATTATCTGCTCAAACAGCTTAACCCCGTCAACACTCTGACTGAACTCCTCCGACAATACCAGCCGGCATTCCTTTTCCAGTTCATCCATTCTGTCAAAACGGTAACTTTCCAGCATGACCTCTATTCTCTTCTTTTCAAACAGCAGTTTTACCGCATTCGGCAGCTTGCCGTAGCGGTCAGTGATCTCAGCTTCCAGTTCGCTCAACTGAGCCAGACTCTTCAGCTTATCAATGCGCTGATACAGCGTGATCTTTTCATAGTCCTGTGGAGCGAAGTTTTCCGGAATGTAACCGTCAACATCGCTGATCTTCTTTCTGACTACCTCTTCATGCGGCACCACTATGCCCTTCTTTTCATTCAGGGCGTCCTGCAACATGTCCAGATACATGTCCATGCCTACCGTATTGATGAAGCCGGCCTGCTTTTCACCTAACAGGTCGCCGGCACCCCTTATGGTAAGGTCTCTCAGGGCTACCTTGTAGCCACTGCCCAGTTCCGTAAAGTCCTTGATGGCCTGCAATCTCTTGGTAGCTACCTCGGATAACTGCCTCTGAGGATCGTGCATCAGATAGGCATAGGCGATCCTGTCGCTTCTGCCGACACGTCCCCTGATCTGATACAGCTGGGAAAGTCCGAAGGTATCGGCCTTGTCAATGATGATGGTATTGGCATTGGAAATGTCTATGCCCGTTTCAATGATCGTCGTACATACCAGTACGTCATATTCACCGGAGATGAACCTGTACATGACATCCTCGATCTCATCCCTGTTCATCTGACCGTGAGCCACGGCAATTCTGGCTTCCGGCAGCTGAGTCTCCAGCTTGGCGGCAACCTTGTATATTGATGCGGTATTGTTATGGAGGTAGAATACCTGTCCCTTACGGGCAAGTTCCCTCTGTATTACTTCCTTTACCAGATACTCGTTCTTTTCAACAACATAGGTCTGGATAGGCATCCTGTTCATCGGCGGGGTATCCAGCTGTGAAAGGGACATTACGCCTATCAGTGACATCTGCAGCGTTCTGGGGATAGGCGTAGCTGAAAGGGAAAGAACGTCTATGGTTCTCTTCAGTTCCTTTATCTTTTCCTTAGCCTGAACGCCAAAGCGCTGTTCCTCATCTATGATCAGAAGTCCAAGATCCTCAAACTCAACATCCTGACTCAGTAATCTGTGCGTACCGATGAGGATGTCGATCTTGCCTTCCTTTACTTCCTTAAGTATTCTCTTCTGCTCGCTTTCAATGACAAATCTGTTTATGAGAGCGATCTTTACCGGAAACCCCTTGAATCTTTCCGTAAAGGTATTGTAATGCTGACGGGATAGAATGGTCGTCGGACACAGATATGCCACCTGTTTCAGATTATTGATGGCCTTGAAGGCCGCAACCATGGCAACTTCCGTCTTGCCGAAGCCAACGTCCCCGCATAGCAGTCTGTCCATCGGCTTGGTGCTTTCCATGTCCTTCTTGACTTCCCTGATGGCCGTCTTCTGGTCTCTTGTCAGTTCAAACTCAAAGTTCTTCTCAAATTCCCTGGTTCTCTCGTCATCCGGCGAGAAGGCAAAACCGATGTTCTTCTCTCTGTCGGAATAAAGTTGCACAAGTCTGGCGGCGATGTCATCAACGTCAGCCTTGAGCTTTTCCTTGGTCTTGTTCCAGGTACTTGAACCTATTTTGTTCAGTCTGATGCCTACGCCTTCGGAACCGACAAACTTTCTGACCAGTCTGAACTGTTCCAGCGGTACCAGTAATTCATCATCATCCTTGTACAGGATCCTCAGATAATCACGGTGATTTCCCCTGATCTCCCGGGTTACGATGCCCTGATAACGGCCGATGCCGTAGTTGTTATGAACGACATAGTCGCCCTCATTAAGATCCTGATAGTCATCCAGCTGAATGGCCTCATTGAACTTTCTTGAATATCTGCCTTTGCGGATGTTGGTGCCGAACAGCTCTCTGGCTGTCAGTACGACGATGTTCTCATAGTTAAAACCCGATTCAAACAGTTCCGGCATGAAGGTTACTTCCTTATCGGCCAGCACTCCCCTGTCGTACATCTCTTCGGTGATCATCTTGCGGTTGCCTTCCGTCAGAGCCAGTATGACCTGACGGCTACGGGTCAGTCTCAATATCTCGTCAACGGCCTTGGCCAGCGGCAGTTCCGGGAAGAATACCGGTGAAACTCCGCTTCTTATCGGATGCTTGTAGTCATTGAATACGCCGATGCCGTAACAGTGCATGCCGGAGACGCTGCGGTAATAATCGGCATATACGCTGAAATAACAGAGTCCATGCCCTGCTTCAAAGGTCTCTCTGATGAATTCGGTCGTTTCATCATTGAGCTGTGTGATGTTATTCTGTATTTCCTCTTCCGTAGACAGTATGATCTGCGGGTCTCTTACATAGTCAAGGAATCGTCCGGTTTCATTGAAGAAACATCTGTAACGGTACAGATAGTGTTCGAAGATGTGGTTTCTTAGATAGTCAATGTCTCTCTCCACGTTACCTTCAAGTTCTTCCGGGAAGTCACATCTCTTAATGTCCCTTTCCAACTGAACTCTGATCCTCTTTTCGACCTCATCAAAATCTTCATCATAGATCATGATGCTGGCCGGAACGATCTTAACTTCCTTTACGTGCTGAATTGTTCTCTGGGTATTGAGATCAAAGAAGCGGATGCTGTCGATCTCATCGTCAAAGAATTCAATTCTGACCGGATAGTTTTCCTGAATGGTAAAAACATCTATTACGTCACCACGGCTTGAGAAGGTCAGAGGCTGATCAACCCTGTTGGTATAGCGGTAGCCGCTTTCAATCAGCAGTTTTCTTAATTCAGCCATGCTGACGGTATTGCCGGTCTTAAGGTCTATAATATGTCTTCTGAAGACGTCAACCTGAGGCATGTATCTGACCAGGGCTGCCGGATGGGTTATGATGACCTTTGGTTCCTCATGCAGACAAAGCTGAGTAAGGGTCTCCATCTGGGAAGCGTACATGGTTGGAGATGAAGCGATTGCCTCTACTCTCAATGATTCTTCCACGCTGAAAATCAGCACATCACTCTCCAACAGGGGGGTCAGCTTTCGGTAAAGCTGCTGTGCTGTATATAGGTTATACTTGACTACCACCATCATTCGCGGTTTCTGACGGAATGAGGCGGCTACAGTCAACGCTTCTGCATCGGGAGTCATTGCGGATAATCCGGGTTCATCTTCAGTCAATGCCCAGACTGCTTCATCCCTTTGCAGAGACTTCCACAAATCGATCATTTCTCTCCTCGGTTGTATTTATTCATAACAGACTGAAACGGGTCTGTCATAAACTCTCTTGCGGCCTGGCTGGCTCTCTCAATGGCTTCCAGCCACAGCTTTCTTTCCTCGCCGCTGCTGTTTCCCAGGACAAAGTCGATGGTATCGTGCTTGTTTTCACTGCCGATGCCCACTCTGATGCGGCAGAAGGAATCAGTATGGAGATGGGCAATGATGCTCTTGATGCCATTATGACCTCCGGCACTGCCCTTTTCTCTTAATCTGATCTTTCCTGCCGGCAGGTCCAGATCGTCATAAATTACCAGAATGTCCCTTTCCGGATCCAGGTGATAATATCTCACGGCCTTTCCCACGGCTTCTCCTGATAGATTCATGTAGGTCTGAGGCTTCATCAGTACGACCTGCTCACCGCCTACGTTTATCTTTTCAATCAATGCACTGAAGGCTTTTCTTCTGATTCTGACATTCATCATGTCGGCCAGTTTATCCACGGCTAAAAACCCGGTATTATGCCTGGTGTTTTCATATTTCTCTCCCGGATTTCCCAAACCAACGATCAGTTTCATGTCTTATTCCCTTTCGTGCTCTATTATTTTACACCATTTATCTGTTCTTACAACTAAAGTTGATTGATAACGCCGCAGAACAGTACGTTTTTCATGTCCGGCATGATCATGAAGATGAACGGTCTGTCAAAAACGACCTTCCTTCTTTCCGTCGGTCCGCCGCCATACATGATGTCAACGGTATAGGCCGCTGCCTTTACTCCTTCTTCATCAAGGATCAGACGGCAGGCATGTTCGATCTTATCAACTTCCATTGGCGTAGATGAAAGTTCAGCGAATGCGTTACTGCCGGCATCAAACATTGATCTTACTCCAAGCCGCGGCAGGATCTCTTCAATTTTGAACTTGCTGTCAACGTCGAATTTCGGTAATGAAACATCCAGATAACACGGAATCAACAATTCATCCCTCGATCCGTCAATCAGCTTCATGAAGTCCTCGCTCTCAAAAACACTTCTTATACTTCCGCCCTCATCAGGCATCAGAAACAGCATGTAGCCTTCACCGTTACCGAACATGTCCATGATTCCGCTGAATCCATTGCCTTCAACATAGAATCCGGAACAGGTTTTGTTCATGAACGGTACCTTCACGTCAGAGTTAACACCATGGAATGTCGCATCTTTCGTCTTCAGAGGATCGTATTCATACTGCCATCTGTTTGAGTAATATATGGTTGACGCTACCGCCATCAGCGTTCCCGGATCAAACTCCAGTCCGGAAATCTGCTTGCCCATCATTTTTCCCGTGTTGTCATTCATCCATGACTGGAACGCCCTTGTGTAGTCCTTGCTGCCCATATCTCCTCTGAATCCCGGGACGAAATAATCATCCGCAATCTGTTTCAGCTTATCGTCATTGACATCAAGATTCTCATTAAGCCAGATGGAATTGGCATACTCTGATACCCTTTTGCCGTCATCTGCATAATAAGCTTTCCACAGAGCCTGATAATCCTTCAGTAATGTATCTTCTTCCTTGCCCAGAAGGTCGAGAATTTCCCTTCTTGCATCACCGCTGGTCAGTCCGGCCATCAGATTCAGATTAAGGTACAGATTAAATGGTGAAAATACCTGATTCTCCTCATTTCCAAGAAGTTCAAGTATCATCTTCCGGGTAAATATAGGCAGATTATCGTCGGTGTACGGGCGGCCGCTATTGGCTTTGTGACTTTCAACCGGATAAACCTGATACCTGCTGTAATCAAAATCGGCAATTTCGATCTCTTCTTCCGTAATTGCCGGCTTTTCACCGGAATTACAGCCTATCATTGCCATGACCATTGAAAAAACAAGTAATAACCTAATCAGCTTCTTCATTTAACCACTCCCTGACATCTGAAACTATTCTGTCAAAAAACCCTTCTTCACTTACGTCATACCATCTGACAGGCATCTGATTATTCCACCAGGTATACTGTCTCTTGGCAAACTGTCTGGTATGCGTCTTTATCTGTTCTTTAACCTCATCCAGCGTGATATTTCCCGGGAAATAATCTCTGAATTCCTTATATCCTATGCCATGCAAGCCATGCATGTTCCAGTCGTATTTATCATTTAAGCGTGTTACTTCTTCCAGCAGGCCGTTTTCAAACATCAGATCAACTCTCCTGCCGATCCTTTCCTTCAGGACCTTTCTGTCCATGGTCAGTCCGACAATGAAGGCATCATAGATCATCTCATGTTTCTGTCCGGCTTCCTGTTCGCTTTTCAGATTGCCGCTTTCTGCCATCTGCAGAGCTCTGACGATCCTTCTGCGGTTATTCGGATGTATTACTTCAACGGCCTTCGGATCCAGCTGACACAGCCTCTCATAAAGATCTTCCGTCTTTTCGTTCTCATATTCATTCAGCTTTCCCTCTATCTGAGTAAATGAATAGTCATACAGCAAGGCCTTGATGTACAGACCGGTTCCGCCAACCACTACCGGCAGATGTCCTCTCTCCTCGATCTCATCGATCTTTTCCCTGGCATCATGCTGAAAGTGCTGAACACTGTATTCATCACCGACATTCTTATAGTCAAGAAGATGGTGAATTACTCCTCCCATTTCCTTTTCGGTTATCTTGGCGCTGCCGATGTTCAGCTCTCTGTATACCTGTATGCTGTCGCCATTGATGATCTCGCCGTCAAAAAGCTGTGCGAGCCTGACTCCCACGTCACTTTTTCCTACGGCTGTCGGACCGACAACGGCTATTATCTTATAGGACACGCTTGAACTCCTTCTGTAACTGAGCCTCTGATATTGCCATCATGGTTGGTCTGCCATGAGGACAGTTGAATGGCTGTACGCATCTTCCCAGTCTGCTTAACAGCTTTCGGCTTTCCATCGCATCAAGGCGGTGGTTGAACTTGATTGAACTGTGGCAGGCCAGTGAAGCTATCCTGTCCTTTCTGATATCCAGAACATTCATCTTCTTTTCATTCAGTATCTCTCCAACCAGGTCATGAATGAATTCCTCTTCGTTTATGTCTTCAAACCACAATGGAACCCGTCTGATCAGAACGCTGTTGCTGGAAAATCCTTCCATTTCAACGCCAATGGCATTGAATACTTCATTAAGCCTGTCGATCTGCTGGATCTCAGCAGGTGTTAGTTCGATCATCAGCGGAACGATCAGATCCTGAGTCATGACGTCATTTTTCTCGATTTCCTGCTGTATGTCTTCATACATGCACCTTTCCATGGCGGCATGCTGGTCAACTATGTAAAGATTGTCTTCATCACAGGCCAGAATGTAATTGCCGTGTAGCTGAGCCAGATACTGGAATCTTTCAACAACTACTGCCGGCTCTTCCTTCCTTTCAGCCGGAACATATTCTTCTGTTTTTTCCTGAAGAACGTCATCATGCCTTACTTCAGTGTATGTTGTCTCAAACAGTGGTTTTTCCTCTATCCTGACGTTTTGCTTAGGCAGCCTGATTTCGCCAGGTTTGAACTGTTTCTTCAGTATTTCGTTTATACTGGTCTGGATCAGTGAACATAACTGTCTTTCCTTGGACAGTCTTATTTCCCACTTTGACGGATGCACGTTAACGTCCACCAGCTGATAATCAACATCTATGTTAAGTACGCAGACAGGATATCTGTCCGGCATCATGAATTCCCTGTAGGCGTCAATGATGGCCTTCTGAATCAGGAAGCTTCTGACAATACGGCCGTTTATGAAGCAGTTAATGTACTGCTTTGTTGATCTGTTAATGCTTGGCAGTACCAGAACGCCCCTGACGCTGAAATCATAGTCACTGAACTCAACGGGGATGCTGTTCTTGGCCGTTTCCAGACCGTATATGTGCATCATGGTTTCATCAAGCGAGCCGTTTCCTGGTGTCTGTAGCTTGAGTTTGTCATCAGCGTATAACTCAAAGGCGATCTGTGGATTTCCCAGGGCAAACTTCTGCATCAGGTCAATGATCGCATTGAATTCAGTATTGCCGCTCTTGAGGTGTTTCAGCCTGGCCGGCGTCTTAAGGAACAGGTTTTCAACTCTGACTGTCGTTCCTCTGGCTGAAGCTGCCGGTCCGGCCTTGATGATCTTACCGTACTCAAGGATTATTTCCGTGGACTGATTGCCATCGCTTGTCAGTAATGAGGTCTTACTGACTGAGGCGATTGAAGGCAGTGCCTCACCTCTGAATCCCATGGTATGAATGTCCCAGAGATCCTCAGGTCTTAATATCTTACTGGTCGCATGGCGGCTGAAAGCCCTGACGGCATCTTCCTGATCCATTCCGATTCCGTCATCACTTACCTCTATCATGTCTCTTCCGCCATTGACAACTCTGACAATTATCCTGGTTGCCTGGGCATCAATGGAATTCTCAACGAGTTCCTTAACTACGCCCATTGGCTTTTCAACGACTTCACCAGCCGCTATCATGTTTGTCAGATGTTCATCCAGTACGTGTATTCTGCTCATATAATCAGTCCTTTAGTACATTATACAATATTTATGTCACAAGCAAGAAAGTTCTTCCTGCATAAGAAAACAGACTTTTTCAAGTCTGTTTACTGTCATTCTGATGTTACGATGTCCCAGTCGCCTTTTTGAGATAGGCATCATATGCTCTCTGCTCAACTTCAACATCGTCTCCGACCGTATTTGTAAAGTGAACGGTCTTAAGATTATCCTCCCAGTCTGGCGGCAGTGGATTCAGCTTATTGACGAGTACGAGATAGTCGATCTT
>ONPK01000017.1 GCA_900319675.1 uncultured Bacillota bacterium | reverse complement strand
GATGTCATGCAGGCAAGCGGTTCGGTTCTGACAAACAAATATGCTGAAGGATACCCGGGCAGACGTTACTACGGCGGATGTGTCAATGTTGACTTCATTGAGGATCTGGCCAGGGAAAGGATATGCAGGATATTCGGTGCTGAGCATGCCAACGTGCAGGCACATTCCGGATCTCAGGCCAACATGTCCGTTTATTTCAGCGTACTGAAACCGGGTGACAGAGTCCTGGGAATGGATCTGTCCAGCGGCGGACATCTTACCCACGGTCATCCGTTAAGCTTCTCAGGTCAGCTCTATGAGTTTGAAAGCTATGGCGTTGACAGGGAAACCGAGAGAATAGATTACGATGAAATGGAGAGAAAGGCTCTGGAGTTCAGACCGAAGATGATAGTTGCCGGTGCCAGTGCCTACTCAAGGTTCATTGACTATAAGAGAATCAGAGAGATCTGTGATGAGGTCGGTGCCTACATGATGGTAGACATGGCTCACGTAGCCGGACTGGTTGCGGCCGGACTTCATCCCAATCCATGTGAATACGCTGATTTCGTTACCACGACCACTCACAAGACCTTAAGAGGTCCTAGGGGCGGGGCAGTGCTCTGTAAGAAGGAATACGCCAAGGCTCTGGACAGGGCAACCTTCCCGGGCATTCAGGGCGGACCTCTGGAACAGACCATCGCTGCCAAGGCCGTATGCTTCTACGAGGCAATGCAGCCGGAATTCGTGGAATATCAGAAACAGGTCATAAAGAACTGTCAGGTGCTTTGTGAGGAACTAAGTAAGGAAGGCTTCAGGCTGGTAAGCGGCGGAAGCGATAATCACCTGGTACTGGTTGACGTCAAGTCATCAACCGGACTGACCGGCAAGAAAGCCGAGGAGTTACTGGACAGTGTTCACATCACCTGCAACAAGAATTCTATTCCATATGACGAGGAAAAACCTGCCTACTGTTCAGGCATCAGAGTCGGAACCCCGGCAATGACGACCAGGGGATGCAGGGAAGAAGAATTCAGAAAGATCGCTCACTGGATCGCAGACGTACTGCACAATCCTGAGGATAAGGAAGTTTTAAACAGAGTGCGTAAGGAAGTTCTGGCATTTACCGGAAAGCTGCCGCTCTATTAGCATAAGCATTAAGGAGGATTTTAAAATGTTACATGTATTAGACCACCCAATGATCAAGCACAAATTAACGACAATGAGAAAGATAGAGACCGGAACGAAGGATTTCAGACAGAATCTTGACGAGATCGCTTCATTCATGGCTTATGAGATCACCAAGGATTTCCCAACCAGACCTGTTAACATTGAAACACCAATGGGCAAGTGTGTTGGTCAGGAACTGGCTACCGAAGTAGTTCTCGTACCGATCTTAAGAGCCGGATTAGGAATGGTCAACGGCATTCAGCAGCTGATTCCTACCGCAAAGGTCGGCCATGTTGGCTTATACCGTGATGAGGAAACTCTGGAACCTCATTTCTACTATGCCAAGTTCCCGAAGAACATCAAGACAGCTACAGTTCTGATTCTGGACCCGATGCTGGCAACAGGCGGCAGTGCCGTAGCAGCCATTGACTATGTAAAGAAGGCAGGCGCAACCAACATCAAGCTGGTTAACCTGGTAGGCGTACAGGAAGGCATCGATGCCGTTCTGAGCAAGCATCCTGACGTAGACATCTACCTGGCAGCCAAGGACGAAAAGCTCAATGAGATTGGCTACATCGTACCTGGCCTGGGCGATGCCGGCGACCGTATTTTCGGAACCAAGTAATTAATGGAAGGAAAGATACTGCGAACAACGGAGATCTGCGGCTTACTGCTGGCTGCAGTTTTCTGCTTCATTGACTGGAGAGTATCTGCAGGGATAGCCCTGGGACTGGTCTGCTTCAGCCTGTATTTTCTCATTCTCAATGCAAGTTACAGGGGATTGACGGAATCAGGCAATGTTAACGGTCTTTTGATGATACTTGCGACGATCATAAGGCTTGATCTGATGGCCGTGCCTTTACTGGCAGGCTTCCTGTTTCCGCAGTATTTCAATGTCTGGGGCTGTTTCGGCGGCTTCATGGTCTTCAAGATCGCGTCCGTAATTGAGGCTGCAAGATCAGCCAGAGAATAACAGAAAAACCAGGAATTAATCTCCATTTGTAATGGAGATTTTTTCAATCTACAGGTAAGCGTTTTCAGTACGATTTGGACCGATAAATCTTGAAAAAATACATATAAATATAATAATATTGTAACGTAGCATATTATGTGATTTTATGTGTTAGTGTCAAGGAAAGGGTGAAGGTTATGTTTGAAATTCAGACAACGGTATACTCCATAATCATCGTGACTCTGGTGATCGTGGCCTTACTGTTCGTCATTAACCGCAAGCTTAAAAACGTTGACCCGCTAAGCCAGCCGAAGGGCCTGGTTCTTTTGCTGATGACAGCCGTGCAGATGGTTGATAAGCAGGTAAAGGAAAAGACGAGTGACGAGATATCAAAGTATCTGACCCCGTACATTCTTTCCGTAACGCTGTACATATTCGTAGCTAACATCGCCGGTCTGTTCTCACTTGAGGCACCGACGTCAAACTACTCCGTAACACTGATTCTGGCAGCACTTACCTGCGTACTCATCGAGGTATATTCAGCCAGAGCCAGAGGAGCAAAGAAATATGTCAAGAGCTGGTTCGAACCGTTTGCACCGTTCGTGCTCTTAAACATCATCAGCAAGTTATCAACACTGCTGTCACTGTCTCTCCGTCTTTTCGGTAACATCCTGTCCGGCGGCATCCTGATGTCAGTAATCTATCAGATGCTCGGATCAATATCAAAGATGATTCCGATGATCGGAGAATTCAATATCGTGAGCCTTGCCATTACTCCTGTACTTCATTTCTACTTTGACTTATTCTCAGGAGCAATGCAGGCATTCATATTCATGACATTGTCAATTTCGTTCATAGGCAAGGAACTGCCTGAAGAACAGTAAATAGGAGGAGAATTTATGGAAAAAGCTTTATTAGGGTTTGCAGCAGCATTATGTGTCATGGCCGGCTGTATCACAGGTCTCATGGAAGGCAAAGTTGCCATCAAGGCTGTTGAGTCAATCGGCAAGAACCCTGACGCCGCCAGTAAGATTCAGTCAATGGCCATCATCGGTGCTGCCATTTCTGAAACATGTGCTATCTACTGTTTGCTTGTTGCTTTCCTTATCATCTTTATCTTAGGAGCATAACATGCAGATTGTTGATATTCTGGCCTTACTGGTACCAAATATCTGGACAGCAATAACACAGCTTTGCGCAACGGCAGTGCTGTTTTTTGCGCTTTACAAGCTTGCCTACAAGCCGGTAAAGAAGATTCTGGATGCCAGAAGCGAATATGAACAGAACAGACTTGCTGAAGCTGACGCTCTGAAGAAGGAAAATGAAGAGATGAAGAAGCAGATGGAAGCTGAACTGGCCAAGGCAGACGACAAGGCCAGGGAAGTCATCGAAGAAGCTCGCCAGGAAGGCAACCGCATCAAGGAAGTCCTGGAACAGGAAGGCAAGGAAAAGAGCGAGCAGATGATGGCAGAAGCCAGAGAAGACATCGAACAGCAGCGCAGCAAGATGTTAAGTGAGATGCACGAGGAGATCGTCAACGTTGCCATGACCGCAACCGAGAGACTGCTCAATGACAAGCTTAACAAGAAGACTGACCGCAAGGCAGTAGATGAGTTTATTAAGGAAGTAACAGAGAAATGAGTCTTGATACAAAGCGTTATGCTCAGAATCTGATGGAACTGGCCAGACAGGAAAGAAGGGAAGAGGAATACTTCCAGCAGTTCAGGATGGTCAATGACGGCATTAACAGGTCTGAGGAATTAAGAGATTACATAGACAGTAATCACTATACTTCGCTGCAGAAGAGAAACAGGCTGGCGGAGGTCTTTGGTAATGCTTTGGACATGAACATCATGAACACCTTTTTCCTGATTAACAACACCATAAACAAGAGCCATACCGAGATCCAGCTGATTCATGATTTCATTGAACACTATTATCATCTCAGAGGAACTCTGTTTGGTACGGCATATTCTGTCAGAGAACTGGATGAACAGTCAATTCTTGATCTGGAAAAGGCCATTTCTGACAGACTCAATCATCCTGTCAGGCTGGAAAACAAGCTTGATGAAGAGCTCATCGGCGGCATCAAGGTCGTCGTAGATGACTATGTCTGGGACGGTTCCTACAAGACACGTCTCAAGAACATGAGAGAAGAGCTGCTAAAGGATGAAAACTATGATGGCGAAGAGGAATTCGGCGAAACCATCAAGGCCAAGATCAGAAAGCTTGATCTTGGAGAAAAGGTAGAACTCAGAACTTCCGATACCGTAGGCTACGTAGACGTAGTAGCTGACGGCATTGTCAAGATCAGAGGTCTTAAGAAGGCCATGGCCGGTGAACTGTTACAGATCGGTGAATCAGTAGCCATGGTAATGAACCTGGAAGAAGACAGCATCGGTGCCGTTCTTCTGGGTAATGAAAAGAGAATCGTTGAAGGAGATCAGGTCATTACTACCGGTAAGATCGTTGAAGTTCCTGTCGGCGATGATCTGTTGGGAAGAGTAGTAGATGCCTTGGGCCGTCCAATCGATGATAACGGATCCATCAAGGCTTCAGCATATTATCCTATCGAAAGAAACGCTCCTGGTGTCGTAGCCCGTCAGTCAGTAGGTCAGCCGCTGGAAACAGGCATCAAGGTCATTGACTCAATGATTCCTATCGGCAGAGGTCAGCGTGAGCTGATCATCGGCGACAGACAGACCGGTAAGACAGCCATCGCCATCGATACGATAATCAACCAGAAGGGTAAGAATGTTAAGTGTGTTTACGTTGCCATCGGTCAGAAGGCCTCAACCGTCGCTCAGATCGTTGAGAGATTAAGACAGCACGGTGCCATGGACTATACTACCGTAGTATGTTCAAGCGCATCCGAACTGGCAGCATTGCAGTACATTGCACCGTATGCCGGATGTGCCATCGGTGAGTACTGGATGGAAAACGGCGAAGACGTGCTTATCGTCTATGACGATTTAAGCAAGCATGCCATTGCCTACAGAACACTTTCACTGTTATTGAGAAGGCCTCCGGGAAGAGAAGCTTATCCTGGTGACGTCTTCTATCTGCATTCAAGACTTCTGGAAAGAAGCGCAAAACTGTCTGATGCCTTAGGCGCAGGTTCAATGACGGCACTGCCAATCGTTGAAACACTGGCCGGCGACATCAGTGCATACATTCCGACAAACGTCATTTCAATTACTGACGGACAGATATTCCTGCAGACTGAACTGTTCAACAGCGGCAACAGACCGGCTGTGGACAGCGGTCTCAGTGTATCACGTGTCGGCAGTGCTGCTCAGAGCAAGGCCATGAAGAAGGTTTCAGGTGCCCTGAAACTGCAGCTTGCCCAGTACCAGGAGGTTCTGGACTTCGCTCAGTTCGGCAGTGACCTTGACGCAGCCACCAAGAAGACCATTGCTCATGGTCAGAGATTAATGGCATTACTGAAGCAGCCGCAGTATTCACCTATCTCAATGGAAGATCAGGTAATCATGCTGTTCGCTGCCCAGAAGGGTTACATCGATGACATCGATGTCGACAAGATCGATGCCTTTGAGGATGACCTGTTAAGAAAGATGCATGACTACCATGAAGACATCATGGAAGAGATCAGAACCAAGAAGATCATCAGTGATGAGTTATCTGCGAAGCTGGAAGAAATCGTTTCCGATTATGCCGGCGTATTCCGCAGACTGAATAACGAGGCATAAAACGATGGCGGGGCAGATCAGCAATATCAGACGGCAGTTAAGATCTGTACGTTCAACGCAGAAGATAACCAATGCGATGGCTCTGGTTGCCACGGCCAAACTGCAGAAGCAGAAGGGCATCATGGCAGAGAACAATGAGTATGCCAGTGCCTATCAGCAGATGATTTTGGCTGCGCTTTCTGCCAAGAATCCTGAACAGGAGATCAATGAGTTCTTCATTGACAACGGCGCAGACAACCCTCTGCACATCATCATTACCTCAAACTCAGGTCTGTGCGGTTCCTATAACATGGACCTGCTCAGATACGTTGAGAAGTACGTCAGCAAGGAAGAGCCTATCTTCTCGATCGGTGCCTACGGTACCAAGTGGCTGTACGACAACGAATACATGGTAATCAAGAGTTTCCCGGAACTGGAAAACATGAACCCGACGGTTCTCAACCGTCTGATTGACAATGTCATTACTCTATACCAGGCCAGGGAGATCTCATACGTTGACATCATTTACACTGAATATGTCAACACGCTGAACTTTGAACCTTCAACCTTCCAGTTACTGCCTCTGCACGTACCGGAAGGACTTGAGGAAAAGGACATTGAGCTGGCTCCTGACAGACAGACAGTCCTCAATGAACTGATTCCGAGATATATCAACTCAGTTGTATATTCAACGTTCCTGGAAGCCAAGACCAGTGAACATGCGGCCAGAAGAAGTGCCATGGACAGTGCCAATACCAATGCCAAGACACTCATTGACCACATCACGCTTGAATACAACCAGGCCAGACAGGCCGTGATCACTCAGGAAGTCAACGAGATCACAGCCGGCGCTGATGCACTGTAGAAAGGAGTACACATGGTAGAAAACTATGGAGAGATCGTCCAGGTCATCGGACCTGTACTTGACATCAGATTTACTGATTATCTGCCAAAGCTTTACAATGCGATAAACATTCCTTTCGGTGACGGCTTCATTACCGCTGAAGTTGAACAGCATATCGGTAATGACAAGGTAAGATGCATTGCCCTGGCTCAGACAAACGGTCTGATCAGAGGCATGAAGGCCATTGATACCGGCGAACCGATCAAGGTTCCGGTAGGCAAGGCTACCCTGGGAAGAATGTTCAATCTTCTGGGTCAGCCAATTGACGGACTGGAAGCACTGGACGAATCAGTTGAAAAGCAGTCCATTCACAGAGATGCTCCTTCATTTGCTCAGCAGCAGACGGAGATCGAGATCATGGAAACAGGCATCAAGGTCATTGACCTGTTATGCCCGTACATCAAGGGCGGTAAGATCGGCTTATTCGGCGGTGCCGGCGTAGGCAAGACCGTTCTGATGCAGGAAATGATCCACAGCATCGCTACCGAGCACAACGGCTTGTCCGTAGTTGCCGGTGTAGGTGAAAGAACAAGAGAAGGTAACGACCTGTACTTTGAAATGAAGGATTCAGGCGTTCTGAACAAGACCGTTCTGGTATACGGACAGATGAATGAATCACCGGGCGCCAGAATGAGAGTTGCCTTAAGCGCACTTACCATTGCGGAGCACTTCCGTGATGTTGACAAGCAGGACATCCTGCTGTTCGTAGATAACATCTACCGTTTCTCTCAGGCCGGTTCTGAAGTATCAGCCCTGTTGGGCCGTATGCCATCAGCCGTAGGCTACCAGCCGACTCTGGCTACTGAAATGGGCCAGCTGCAGGAGAGAATCACTTCAACCAAGGACGGAAGCATCACCAGTATTCAGGCTGTATACGTGCCTGCTGATGACCTGACCGACCCGGCTCCGGCTACTACTTTCGCCCACCTGGACGCCAAGACCGTCCTGGACAGAAAGATCGCCTCACTGGGTCTGTATCCGGCAGTTAACCCGCTGGAATCAAGCAGCCGTGCTCTTGACCCGAACATTGTCGGCAGAGAACACTATGACGTTGCTCAGGGCGTACTGCAGATACTGCAGAGATACAGAGACCTGCAGGACATCATCGCAATTCTGGGCATGGACGAACTGTCTGATGATGACAAGGTCATCGTCAACAGGGCAAGAAGGATCAGAAACTTCCTGTCACAGCCATTCGTCGTTGCCGAGAAGTTCAGCGGCTATGAAGGCAAGTTCGTTCACATCAACGATACAGTAAGAAGCTTCAAGGCCATTCTCAACGGAGACTATGACAAGTACCCTGAACAGGCATTCATGTTTGTCGGCGCTATCGAAGACGTTGAGAAGAGAGCTGAGGAATTAGGATTCTAGGATGTTCAGCTTAACGATACTCACCTACAGAGGTCTTTATGCGGAAATGGAATGCAATTCCGTAAACCTTCCGACTCCGGACGGCAGATGGGGCATACTGCCTAACCGCATGCCCATAATGTTACCGATAAGCATTGGCATCATGTATGTCCGTACCCCTGACGGTGAAAAGAAATACACCGTAGACGGCGGGATATTCTATATAGAGAATAACGTGGCAACACTGCTGATAGAGGAGATAGAGGACGTTGAGAACATCGACATTGAAAGAGCCAGAAAGGCTCAGCGCAATGCCGAGGAGAGAATCAGAAACGCTCAAACCGAATACGACATCAACAGAGCCCGTATTGCCTTGCAGAAAGCCATAAACAGAATCAACGCCAAGGAAACATTCTAACCCCTTTAACAAAGGGGTTTTGTTGTATAATGGGAATATGAACAACAGGGAAATAAAGGAATTCATCGAACTCCACAGCAATCAGAAATACAAGGAGTTTTCCGAGGCTCTTTCATCTGCCGGAAGCTACCGGATGAAGGGTGTCAGACTGCCGGTATTAAGAGATCTGGCCAAGAGACTTGTTAAGGAAGACGGCATAAGATCTCTGTCATCCTTAAGTGACGACTGCTTTGAGGAAGTTCTGTTACAGGGATTTGTCATCGGTTACAGCAAGATGCCAATGGCAGACAAGATCCCGTATATAAATGATTATATAAATAAGAGTGACAGCTGGAATCTGATCGACAGCTTTGTAAGTACCGTAAAGCCTAAGGTCAGGGAAAGGGAAGTACTGTGGAATTATCTTGACTACATAAAGTACAGCGACAGGCCTTTTACCGTGAGGTTCGTGCTGGTAATGATGCTGAACAGCTATCTTGACGATGAGCACATTGACGAAGTGCTCAGATACACGGAATCCATACAGTCAGATCACTATTACGTAAACATGGCCCAGGCCTGGCTACTGGCAACGGCTTACATCAATTACGGTGATAAGGTTGATGAGATCCTTGAAAGAGGAACGCTGAATAAGTTTACCCATAACAAGACGATTCAGAAGGCAATCGAATCATACAGGATTTCAGATGAGGACAAGGAAAGACTAAGGGGGATGAGAAAATGAACATTGAGGAGATCGGCAGAATACTGCTTCACTTCGGGACCTTCGGGTTCTCTCTTTACTGTCTCTCGGGACTGGATCTTTCCAGGATCATGCTGAATACCCCAGCCAGAAGCACCAAGGGACAGATACTTCTGTTCATGATGTCAATGGCTCTGGGCTATCTCTGTGCCCAGTTCATTCTGGCCATTGCCTATCACTTATAGGAGGTCAGCATGAACTGCAACATTGACATAACGGGAGTTGTACTTAAAACTGAAAGACTGGTCTTAAGGGAATGGAGACTGTCGGATCTGGAGGACTTCTATGAATACTGTTCAGTCGATGGCGTCGGCCAGATGGCCGGCTGGCTGCCGCATAAGAACAGGGAAGAATCCCTGAGGATCCTTAACCATTTCATAGATGGGAAACATACCTTCGCTCTTGAATACCAGGGCAAGGTCATCGGATCTCTGGGTCTGGAAGCCTATACGGAAGATGAATATCCTGAGCTGCAGAAGTATCAGGGCAGGGAAATAGGATATGTTCTGTCAAAGGACTACTGGGGCAGAGGGCTGATGCCGGAAGCCGTAAGGGAAGCCATGAGATACATGTTTGAGGATGTCGGGGCAGATTTCCTGCTATGCGGTCACTTCCTGGAGAACAGGCAGTCAGCCCGGGTACAGCAGAAATGCGGATTCAGATATTACCGCAACAACATCCACCATGGAATCACCGGTGACAGAGAAGGAATAATGAACTTCATTTCCCGGAAACAGTGGCTGGAAATGAATGAACACTGAACCAATGTCCAGTAATGGGGGTAGAAAATGGAAACAGCAGACATCAGGATAAATCACATTGAAACCAGAAGCGTGATGACCAAATCGAATACACCGCTGGGTGGTTACTCGGTCAATCCATACGTAGGATGTCCTCACGCCTGCAGATACTGTTACGCATCATTCATGAAGCGCTTTACGGGACATACCGAACCCTGGGGCACCTTCATTGACGTAAAGCACTGGCCGGCCATTAAGGATGCGAAGAAATACGCCGGTCAGAAGATCGTGATCGGTACGGTCACGGACGGATATAATCCTCTGGAAGAAACCTATGAGAATACCAGAAGACTGCTGGAAGAGCTTAAGGACAGCGGCGGTGACATCGTCATCTGTACGAAGTCAGATCTGGCTTTAAGAGATCTGGATCTTCTTAAGGAAGTCAATGAGAAGTGCCGGCTGACAGTTTCCTGGTCCGTGAACACGCTGGATGAGGAGTTCAGGAATGACATGGACGCAGCCGCCAGCATTGAGCGCCGTCTTTCGGCCATGAAGAAGGTATATGATGCAGGAATAAGAACGATCTGCTTCATCTCACCTGTATTCCCGGGCATTACGGACATCGAGGCTATCTTTGAGAGGGCAAAGGATCAATGTGATCTGATCTGGTTGGAAAACCTGAATCTTCGCGGCGGGTTCAAGGCGGACATCATGAACTACATAGCTGAGAAGTATCCTGAACTGGTGCCGCTGTATGATTCTGTCTACAATAAGAAAGACCGCAGCTACTTTGAGGATCTGGAAAGAAAAGCCAGAGAAATGGCAGATAAACATGGCTGCCGCTTCGTAGACAATGAAACACCGTATGAACGCGTTGAAAAGGGACATCCGATCATCGTGGACTACTTCTACCATGAGGAGGTCCGCGGAACGCAGAACAGCGGTCAGAGAAGAACGAATAACTAATAAAACATCTCCATGCACTCAGCATGGAGATGTTTATTTTATGGATGTTCAGATGGAAGACGGTTGCTTAAGCGTGTTTAAGCAGTTCTCCCAGTTTTTCTCTGTCAAAGCCCTTGACCATTTCAACGTAGTGCTTGTCGAACTGCTTGTCGGAGTAGAGGTCGGTTACCGTCATGCCTCTGGTTTTTGCTGCCTTTGTTTCAACGAAGACTCCGCATTCTTCAGTGTCAAAGATCTGCGGCTTGAACAGGTAGGCCAATGGCAGTAATGCCCGGTTTTCCAGGTTTCTGGTAACGTTCAGACCGAACATGACGATCGGTATGCCGGACAGAAATACGTGCTGGGCACTTTCCGGATCTTCGTAGATGTTTCTTTCGGCTACAGGGGTTACATCGCCATAGCTGTCACTTCCCCCGACCAGCAGGATCTTTTCAATCTTATCTGCCAGGGTATAGTCCCTTAGTAACATGTTGGAAAGATGAGTCAGAGGTCCGTTTACCAGCACGAAGGTTTTTTCTTCGATCGTGTCGGTTACCGTAATCTGAGGATTGTGATTTACGATGTTCAGCAGTTCATCGTTATTTTCAGATTTATCCAGTGATAAGAACAGTTTCATGTTAGTGTACCTCGCTGTAGTATCTGATGTAGTCGATCATCAGATCAATGAACTTCTTCCTGTCTACTCCCATTATGCAGGTGGCGTTGGCCGGTTTGCCGGTGATGCCGTAGATGTCACCGATGGTCTTGCCGTCGGTGTACATGCCTTCAGTTTCTATTTCAACATGCATGTCCTTCATCTCAAATACTTCCGGATGGATCAGAGCCATTACCGCGCACAGATCATGCATCGGGGCACCTTTGTATCCGATGGAAAGATGGAAACGGTAGAAGAATTCCAGCCACTGCCAGACGATGTCAGATACTTGGTTGCCGATCTGCTTTATTTCCTCAACGTCCTCAGGAGTTACCAGAGCCTGTTCCGTAACGTCCAGTCCTGACATTATTACGTGAATGCCGCTGTTGAAGACGATATCGGCAGCTTCCGGGTCAATCAGGATGTTGAATTCAGCAGCCGGGGTCCAGTTACCGTACTTTATTCCTCCGCCCATTATTGATATCCGGGCGATCTTTTCCTTTAATTCCGGGTATCCCAGTAACAGTTCTCCGACATTGGTCAGAGGACCAGTTGCGACAATGGTGACCTTTTCCTTGCTGTTTCTTAATGTTCTGGCCATTAATTCAGCAGCGCTTATCTTTTCCAGTTCTCTCTTTGGTTCCGGTAAGGCAGGACCGTCAAGTCCCGATTCCCCGTGTATGTTGGCCGGGGCACTTAATGAAGGACGGTATAATGGACAGTTACGTCCTCTGGCAACCGGTACGTCAAGACCGATCAGAGCCATTACTCTCTGGGCATTGTAAGCTGCCTTATAGGCATTGCAGTTGCCGTTGACGGCAGTACATGCCAGTATTTCCAGCTTGTCGCTGGCATTGGCAACGACCCAGGCTATCGCATCATCGTGC
Organism: uncultured Bacillota bacterium; assembly: GCA_900319675.1. GTDB lineage: Bacteria > Bacillota_I > Bacilli_A > Erysipelotrichales > Erysipelotrichaceae > RUG521. The sequence goes on along the minus strand of ONPK01000017.1, from coordinate 2,677 downwards.
CCGGGATCAGCATCCAGGATAATTGGAATTCGATTATTCATCATCAGGACCTCTTTTCCTAAGTAAAGTATAACAGTAATGAAACCGGCTTTTCCATAATATGTGTTGGTTTCAGCCTTTGTTTGATGTTATACTAGTTTCGGTGGTTTTAAAATGGAAGTTCTGTATTTCATAGTACCAATGCTGGTGTCAATCATTCTGATGTTTCCGGTAAAGCTGCTGGCTAAGAAGTTCAACCTTTACGCCAAGGAAAACAACAGGACCATACACCACGGCAAGATAGCCAGAGTTGGAGGAATCGCAATATTCGCATCCTTCATGATTTTCGGCTACCTTTTCATCAAGGAAAACAGAACATTTGACGGATTAATGATCGGGGCAGCCATCGTCTTTGTCGGTGGTCTGATCGATGACATCTATGACATCAAGCCGATCTACAAGCTGGCCTTCCAGTTTGCGGCAACCACGGCTCTGGTCTTCATCGGCGACATCTATCTCTATGAGATCAACCTGCCGCTTAACATAACCATTAGAATGAAACTGCTGGGATATGTCATAACCTATCTGTGGGTAATCGGCATTACCAATGCCGTTAACCTGATTGATGGTCTTGACGGTCTGGCCGGCGGCTTCAGCATCATTACCTTAATGACGATTGCCATTCTGAGTACGGTTATTCATCACCGTGAGGTATTCGTACTCTGTCTGATACTGGCCGGAAGCACGATGGGATTCCTGTACTTCAACTTCCATCCCGCCAGCATCTTCATGGGAGACTGCGGGGCCCAGCTGTTAGGCTATGTAATTGCGGCCATCTCACTGTACGGCTTCAAGAGTACGACATTCATCACTCTGGCCATTCCGGTCATCCTGATGTTCATACCGATATTTGATACCTTCTCGGCCATCATCCGCCGTAAGCTGAAGGGCGAAAGGATCTCAACTCCTGACAAGAGCCATTTCCACCATGTACTGATGAACGGCATGGGCCTGGGTCAGGTAGGTGCCGTATTAACCATTTACGTGGCAACAGCCCTGTTCGGACTGACCGCATATCTGTATGTCGTCAACCGTCCGATCGGACTGATCCTGCTGGTATTCCTGATCATCCTGTTTGAACTGTTCATTGAATACACAGGAATGATCTCACCGAAGTACCGCCCGATCCTGTCACTGGTGGACAGACTGACCGATAAGAAAGAATCTGAAGAATAAATTAGGTAAAACAAGAACAAGCCTCTTAATAGATTATTAGGAGGTTTTATTTATGTCTTTCCATGATATTCAGCAGATTAATAACAATGCTCAGAATGAATCGGCTGCCCGCTATCCGGCCTTACAGGAAGCGATTGAAAACTACATCGTCAACATCAGGGAGGAATACGGCAACATGAATGCCAAGCAGGCCAGGGATACGCTTTTAAGCGAATACAACTATCAGATGCGCTCACACCTGAAGTCCAGCCGCAGCTTCGGATTAAACATAGAGGCCGGGGACATCTGTTACATTGACTATGGCCGGGCTTACATCTCGGAAATCGGCTATCAGCACTTCGGTCTGGTATTGAAGGTATTCTGCGGCAAGGCCTTTGTACTGCCAATGACATCCAACGAGAATAACTACTCTCTGGCCTATGATCCCGTCAGTAATCCCGACGGCTTAAGGCATCTGATGAGATTAGGCAAGGTGGAGGGATTATACAGGTATTCAGTGCTGTTTCTCAATGACGGCAAGTTCATCAATACGGCCAGGATCATTGACATCAAGGGACACATTGATCCTCAGGGTGAGCTGTTTGAAAGAATAAGAAACAGATTCATCAGCTGTCTGGAATAACGGGCAATAGAAATATGAAATATTAAATGTTAGTATATTCATATGAATTCAGTTATCGGATTACCAAAGGAAGGAAAGTATCTGTTAGGAGTATCAGGGGGCTGTGACTCAATGACACTTCTTTCTTTATGTCTGAAGGAAGGGCTGGATGTGATCGTCTGCTTCGTTAATTACGGAGTAAGGGAAACAGCCGGCATGGAAGAGCAGATGGTAAGAGACTACTGCAGGAATAATGACGTGGAGATCCACGTCCTGCATCCGGTAAAGGAAGATAACGATAACTTTCAGCAGTGGGCCAGAGAGGCGCGCTATCAGTTCTATAAGGAAGTTTATGATGAAAGAAACTGTACGGCGCTGTTGCTTGGACACCAGAAGGATGACCATGTGGAAAACTATCTGATGGCTCTGGAAAGAGGATCACATGGCTGGTATTACGGCATTCAGAGGGAAACCGAACACCACGGCATGAGGATCATCAGACCGCTGCTTGACATGAGAAAGGCCGATACCAGAAGATACTGTGAAGAAAACAGTGTACCGTACCATGACGATGAATCCAACTTCACCGATCATTATCAGCGTAACCGCATCAGGCATGCCCTGGTGGAAAAGGCTGATGATGAGCAGATGGAAAGATGGTGCCGGGAAATGGAAGAGTTCAATGAGAGACAGAAAGCGATGCTCGACGGCTTCGCTGAAAGATACGGTAACGAGGTCAGAAGAGATGACTTCATCAGGGAGGAGCACAGGGAAGAACTGTTAAGGTGGCTGTTATGGAACGTGGACAGAAGCCAGACATATTCCTCAGCTGAGATCTCAACCCTGGCAGACAACATCTGT
>ONPK01000045.1 GCA_900319675.1 uncultured Bacillota bacterium | reverse complement strand
TATTTGGTTTTCCTGCCATTTTAAAACCCTCCTATACTTTCATTGTACAGGAGGGTTCCGGTTTTTTTATTAACTATCCTTTTTCACTGGGGCAGTTCAAGCAACCAACGGCTTTATTCTCTTATGATGAAACTTAATGTAACTTTGTTTTTTCTGTTTACAAATCACTTTGCCTGTTTCAATGCCTCCGATAACAACAGCGGAACCTTTGGATTCTGACCTACCGTACTCACGAATGTAATTGGCAAAGCAAATATCTGTACCCCGGAAGGACCGGCTGGGAGATATACGGGCTTGCCGCGATCTCTCTCTTTAATGATTCTGGCAGATTCATAGATGCGGTTTCCCGTACCGTTGCATACAGGACAGGTAATCTCTTCTGTTGATAGCAAATTCTTATATATCTTGCCAGAACCTAAACATTTCAAGCATTTTCCCTTTCCAAGAACCCGGAAGTAAAGCATCCTTTTTTCAGCTATGGCCTTTTCATCAACTTCAAATGGAATAATCACGAACTTGACTCCACTAGATACGGGAAGCTTAGGATCATGACTTGTAAATACTACATCACAGCCAGGCAGTCTTCTTCTGAATTCACTGATTGCCGGAAATACTCTCACACCACAGTTATTGATAATCAGATGTTTCAGTGTCTTTATGCTGAAAACCGGTTCCAACCTGTACAGCTTGTTGTTGCCTAGATAAAGTGTTGTAAGCGTCAGATCCTTGAGTGGAGAAATGTCTTCTATTGCCTGATCTCTCGACCAGTGACTTAAGTTTCAGTGCATCACCAACCGTTACGGAACGAATATATATACAATTTAGTTACATTTTATCATGATAGCGTATTTTTCACAAACTTATACGACCTATGAGACAAGTTTTATTTATCTATGAAATGAACGAAAATGATATAATGATTACAATAACCGGAGGTAATCTCATGCCAGTGATCGACAATTATTCATACCATCTTGGTGCTGCTGACTGTTTCTGTGAAATGGTCGCTGCCGGAGTCAAGAAGATAGCCCTGTCACATCCCTGTGACAGCAAGGAACTCAGAGACAGTTTTCTTGAAGACTTTGATAAACTGTGTGCAAAGTACAATGTAAAATACTACCTTGAAAACGAACCGTTTCTGACGGTTCTCTTCCCAGAATCAATGAACTGGGGCAAGTTCAACGTAATCTTTTATTGCGAGGACAGGTATCTTGAAGAATACCTTTCACTTAAGAAACAGAAGAAAGAATTCATCGACAGCGGCAATTATACAGATTCCAATAAAAAAGCCCTGGCATGTGCCTATGGCAAACTGTTATCCTACAGTAATGAAGGAATTCAGAGATTGCTGAACAAGAATACTGAAATAAACAAGTAAAAAGCAGGAATTAACTCCTGCTATTTATTTTGAATGAATGGAATGGCTTCTTTAAGGTCATATGTCCTGTAATCCGCCCTTGATGTATCAACCGGAAGTATTCTGTTATCCCTGGCTATTACCGTCATGCCAGCTCTCTTGCCGGCTTCTATGCCGACAGGAGAATCCTCTATAACCACACAGTTACAGACATTAACGTTGAAGTGTTCAGCTGCCTTCAAAAACATCTGCGGATCAGGCTTTCCCCTTTCCACTTCCTCTGCAGAAACCAGATAGTCAAAATACTGCAGAGTATCGCTTTCTGACAGCTTCACATTCAGCTTCTTTCTGGTCGAGGAAGATGCCAGGGCAATCAGATAACTGTTATCCTTAAGCCATTTAAGCAGTTCCACGGCATCCTGATTCACTATGTCACCGTAACTCTTTATGCCGTTCCATGATTTCTTGAACTGACCGTACAGGCCATAGGCCTCATCAGCGTCCATTCCCGTTACTTCACCAACATACTTTTTTGTTTCGGTGTTGCCAAACCCGGCAGTCTTGCAGACATCGGCAAAGGTGATGTTCGGGTTATACTGCACAAGAAAACTGTAAAGCCTCTCCTTGTTCTTTACTTCTGAATCTACTATTACCCCATCCAGGTCAAATATTACCAGTTTAACCACTATAACTCCTGTTGCCTGGTGGCAAACATGTATTCATCAATGGTATCGCAGATCCTGTCAATGATCAGTGCTTCAGGCCTGTTTTCCAGTAAACCTTCTCGAACTCTTGTATACTGCACCGGCAAGAACTGTGACAGCAGAGCCAGTGATACTCCTGAAGAGAAGTTGTTCACCAGTTTTTCAAAGCTGTCCCTGACTTCTTCTCTTGGAAGGTAATATCGGCAGCGGTCAGAGAATGAGAATAACAGTTTAAACTCAATTTCCCTTTCCGTACCGTGATAGTGTTTGATCCAGTTGCTCGGATCTTCCTTCATGGTCTTTTCCAGGACTTCAATGAAGTGAGACTGTTCTTCTTCTCTTCCCCTGTAAGCTATCTTTTCGGCATATGCCAGGGCGAATACGGCTTCTCTCATTGCGTAGGTCAGTGCAGGTCCAACCTTCAGAATACCCACACCGTCCTCTACCATTTCTCTTAGTTTATGCTTTGTCTGATAGTCAGTAGAATGCCCCTCAAACATCAGACTGTCAAACTGCCAGATGGCCTTCATCAGGTCAGCTGCCTTATTTCTGTCATATTCAGTACAGCCATCGTCCTTTTCCTCTACCCCAGGCTGGACGACTATGGCACATATGTATGGCCATACATGGCTGATATCTTCCTTGTTCAGATTACTGCGGTACAGTTCCACAGTATTAATGAAATCCTCAGGCTTCGTCACTTCCATCTCAGTAACTTCCTGAGCACCTCCCGGAATCGGTACCTCGCTGCCTACGACATAGACAGGATGTACTGCCGTCGGATCTTTCTTTTTAAGCTCCTCATAGGCTGCCTCGGCAACCTTTATGAGTTCTATTCCTCTTCTGATTATTACTTCATCTGCCAGCCTGGTATTCGGATCATCGCTGGCAACCTTCATGCTGGTATCAACATGTATCTTGGTAAAGCCTGCTGAAGCGTACTGTCTGATCAGTTCTGCTGCTTCACTCATGGCTTTTTCTTCATCATACTTGCTGAAAGTCAGAGGTCCCAGGTGGTCTCCTCCCAGAATGACTTTCTTTCTGTCAACGCCGACTTCATCCGCCAGTTTTTCAATGTACGCGACAAAGCCGGCCGGCTTCATGCCGGTATAACCGCCATACTGGTTGACCTGATTGGCGGTCGCTTCTATTAAGACATACGAATTGGTCTTCTTCCCTGTTAACAGGGCAGCCTTCAGAACAAGTTCATTACTGCTGCAGCAGGAATAAATGCCGATCTTTCTCCCCTGTTTCTGGGCTTTCAATACTTCAATAACCGGATGCATGATGTACCTCTTTTCTACTGACGGTCAATGTGCTGAATGCTGATCATTTCATCAACGACTTCCTTACCCAGTAATTCAGCAGCCATCTTTCTGTACTTTTCAGCCTTCTTCTTGTCCCCCTTTATAGTATACAGGTGGAAACACCTGAAGGCAAAGATACCCTTTGACTGTTCAACGGGTATGGTACTGCAGAGTTTTTCCATTTCAGGAAGCAGTGATACGTCACCCTTGTAGTCAACATTATACATGTAGCTGAACTCTCTTAATGTTCCCTTGTAGTACAGGTCATCACTGCTGCCGAACTGATCAGTGATCTTCTTATACTCTGCCTCAAGATCATCATACTTCTCATTCTTCAGATCGTACTGAAAGACGCTCTGAAACCTTTCAAAGGCTTCCTGCGGAGCCAGTTTTCTCTTGCCGAGAGCTGCGAAGACAGCTTCCAGCTGCTCATCATTCCCGGTAAGCCGGTTATATGTCATCTCAAATATCAGCCGCTGCTTGGAACTGATGAGTACCTTGGAAAGAAAGCTGTCAGCCATCTTGCGGTAGCCTTCAGTATCCTTCTCAATGAACAGCATCTGAACCATCTGTTCGGCTCTCTTTCTTGAAATGTTCATGACGATGATGAACAGAATGAATGCGGCTGCGCCAGCAGCCAGTACGATCAATAGATTCTTAAGCATAAAATACATCCTTTCAAAAGGGCATGGCCATAAATGATTCCGGTCATGCCCTTTTTCCTTTTTTTATTTGCTTCCCATCCGATAATGGAAATTCAGTATCTTCGGAATGTTGGCATTGATTCCCTTGTCTCTTGACAAGTGGAACGCAAGTATCTGCAGTGGAATTATGTACTCGAATATGCAGAAATACTCGTCGTCAACAAATCCGTTCAGGTTCTGAACGTTACCGTCAGAGAAATTTCCAACCAGGTACTCATGAGGTGTCCATTCATGCATGAAGTCCCTCAATCGTACTGCTCTGCTCTTAAATCCGCTTTCCTGAGCCAGGTAAACGATCTGGACGGATTCATCAATTGAATGGTAGATACCATGCATGAATTCTTCCATTTCGTAACCTTCGATTCCAAATCTGACTGATTCCTCAGTCTTCAGACGGCCTTCCAGAACATTTCCGTAGTTGTTATCGTAACCGACTACGATGATGCGCTTTGCCTGCATCAGTTCTTCCTTGTTGGCGTAGTACCAGTCGATGGAGTTCTGAATTACGTTGTTCAGATTGTCAATTGTCTTCTGAATTCTCGCAATACAGTCGTTGTAATACTCCTCGCTGATGGTATTCATTGCCAGTCCTGTTTCCAGGGCAAGGATGATGAGGTCAAGCATCGTGGCCTGGTACCCCTTTGTCTTGGGCCCGGCCAGTTCCGTATCTCCACAGTTGAATTTGAGGTTGATGTCGGCATAGCCAGCGATGATGGCATCAGGTCCCGTCTCACTGAGTGAAACGGTATCACAGCCATGCTTTCTGGCATATTCCAGACCCTGCAATGTAGACTTGGATTCACCGCTCTGTGAAATGCCTATGACCAGAGTCTTCCGGTCAAAAACAGATGTAAAATTCATGAACAGCAGCGGATACTGAGCCTCAACGGAAACATTCAGAATGCGTTCCATCAAGGACCTTACGGAAAGTCCCCCATGATAAGATGTCCCGGAACCGATGAGAATTACTCTCTTATACTGTTCCCTGACAAATTTCTCCGTAAACTCTCTGCTGTATTCTTTCCTTCCATCTACAATGTTCTGCAAAACTGAAGGTGTTTCCTTAATGTAATTAAGCATTGCATCTTCAGGCAGTTTTGCGCGATCAGCATTACTCATCATTGGGCTCATAAATGCAACCTAAGCTGTTATGCAGCGAAAACTGGAATGCTCTCGATGGCTACCAGTAAGATTGAGAATACGATCAGGGCAAGCAGCAGTGTCAATGTCTTAACATGCTTCTTGTTGATCAGGTAGTAGCAGAAGAATACGAGTGCCAGTGGCAGTAACTTCGGCATGATTGAATCGAACATATCCTGTAATGGATAAGCTGTTTCACCAGAGTGAATAACGATCTTTGTGCTGAAGCCAACCATTGTGGCAATCATTGATCCTACTACGACGTTACCAACGATCTTGGTAGCGTCTGTGATGTCCTGCATCTGTGCAGCACCTTCAGCTGATGTGAAGAAGTCAACGCCCTTTTCATAACCGAACTTCAGGCCGTAGTAACGGCAGAGTACGTGTGGTACGTTGTGGATGAGCAGGAACAGGATCGGTCCGAACATGTTACCGACTAAGCATAATTCAATACCAACGCCAAGACCGATTGTTCTTAATGTTCCCCAGAATAATGAGTCACCGATACCTGCAAGAGGACCGATAAGGGCTGTTCTGATAGCAACGATTGCATCGCCAGAAATGAGCTCAGAACCATTGGCCTTCTGCTCTTCCATGGCAAGAACGATACCCTGAATGACTGATGTGAACTGAGGTGAAGTGTTATAGAAACCAGTATGTCTTACTAATGCTTCTTTTAATCCTTCTGGATCATTTGCGTAGATTTCCTTCAGACCTGGAACAAGGCCGTAAAGCCAGCCAACAGTCTGCTGTCTTTCATAGTTGAAGCAGCCCTGCAATGGCATACCACGCCAGAATGTTTTTCTAAGAGCTTCTTTTGATAATGACATTTTTCTTCCCTCCTGTTACTTACGCGCCTCTTGCGTAGTTGTATGTGATCAATGCAATTACGCAGGCAATGAATGTATAGCCTAATGTGCTCATTCCTAAGAATGCACTTAATGTGAATCCTAAGAACAGATATGGTGCATAGTGGCTGTCATACAGATAGTTCATCAGGATACACATACCCATTGCTGGTAAGATGCTTGATGATCTCTGTAAACCGTTCGTAATGACAGGTGGTAATGCATCGATGATGGCCTGTACGGCATCTGCACCGAAGTAGCAGCCGATGAATACAGGAACAGCAGTCAATACGAAGAAGATTGCGGCACCAGTCCACAGTGCTCTGTCGATACCCTTTGTATCGCCTTCAGCAGCGCACTTGTCGATGGTGAGGTTGAAACGTGTGTTGATAACACGGCACAGGATTCCTAAGAACTGGCCTAAGATACCGATAGGCATTGACAGGGCAACAACTGTAGCTGCGTCAATACCAGCTGTGATAGCCCAGAAGACGCCGATAACTGAAGCAGTCATCTTGTCTGGTGGAGTAGCGGCACCAATTGATACAATTCCCAAGAAAACCAACTGGATCTGTGCACCGACATACAAGCCAGTCTTCAGATCGCCAAGAACCAAGCCGAGAACCATGCCTACAACGATAGGCTCATCTAATAGGTTCTGTCCAAAGCAACGGCTGTCCCAGCGGAAGATGCCTGCTAACAGTGCAGTAATCAAACTTTGAACCAAAAGCATAAATAATAATCCTCCTTTTCTTATTTATTGTGCTTTTTTCACCATAGTTTCAAAGGACATCGGAGCATCAGCAGGAACGCTCTGCTGTAAGACTCTCTTGCCCATGTTTACAATTTCCTGCATATCAGCAATGTCCTGCTGGTCTACGAACACCTTCTTGTTGATCATCTTCTTGCCTTCAGCATGTCTCATGCAGGCTGCGTTGACCTCCGGAATCTCCGGGAGAGCCTGACACAGCTTCAGAGCATTCTGCGCATCACGGCAGGTTACAAGGACCTTTTCCCTGGCATTTGCCGGATTCTGCAGATACTTGACGGCATCATCGATCTTCAGGATGTTCAGTTTTACATATTTTGGCTTGCTCAGCTGAGCCGTAACGATGTTCAGCTGATTTGAAGCATACTCATCATCTGCGACTACTACTGAGTTAACCTTCAGAGAAGGTACCCAAAGTACTATGATCTCTCCGTGAAACAGTCTGTCATCAATTCTTAATTGCGTAATCATATGAACTCCTCCTTTTCCCAAATGGTATGATTATACGAACTTGCTGCTCATCTTCTTGTGGAACAGCGGATCACTCGGGTAGTTAGGGTTGATGCCCCTGCCCGTAGAGATGCGGTATGAAATGATGTGGGTTGGTATGATGTATTCAATGAAGTAGAAGTCCTCATCATCAATGAAATCGATGTCGAGAGATCTTTCATCATGGAATCCATTTGTGTCCTTGCAGATAACGAACTGATGTTCGGTCAGCGGACTCAATACCTCCTTGAGCTTTAAAGTACGTGCAAAGTACTCATCATGAGTATTTGCGAGATAAACCATGTAGGCTTCTTCGTGAATTGAATGGTAGATGCCATGCATGAACTCTTCCAGTTCATACCAGGCTGTCTGGAACCTGCCGGTTTCCAGAACCTTCAGAGCTGCCTCTTCAATGGTTCCCTTGTTGGCTCCATATCCGACGAACAGCATTCTGTAGCACTGTCTGAATTCCTCGGCATGCTCGTCATACCACTTGTCTGACTTCGTTGCGATGTTGGTCAGATTCTGACATGTAGCTGTCAGTCTTGCGATGTAACCGTCATATTCCTCTTCAGTAATGCGGCCGTTTTTCAGGGCATACTCAAGAGCGCATATGCATAAGGTCACCATTTCACAGACATAGCTCTTTGACTTCGGTGAGCAGTCTTCCTCACCATGATCCAGGAATACCTTGTACTGATTCAGTTCAGCATATGGTGAACTCAGATCGTTGGTCACTGCGATGCCCGTGCCTCCGCACTTCTTGGCATATTCAATGGCCTGGATCGTATTCTTGCTGGTACCGGTAGCTGAAATGCCGATGACTGCGCAGCTTTCATCAATGATGTGCTCACCATTTGAAATTGAAGTTGGCAGAACGACGAAAGTCGGAATGCCGGTCATCTTCTCAAAGAAGATCCTGCTGGCTTCCGGTGAATAGTTAGAGGTACCTGCCCCTGTAATCAGTACTCTGGAGATGTTTTCAGTCATCGCCTTCAGGAACTCCTCAGTTATTTCCTTGCGGTTACTGATTATCCTTTCTGAATAAAACGTGGACTGATAAATGTAATCATGCATGTTGCCTAAAAAAGTTTTCATAACTAAAAATCTCCGTATTATCAGTTCTATCTTTAACTACATATTAGCACCATTAAATACCTAATACAATATTTTAACTATGTAATAAATATAATACCTATGTATTTTCCTGAATATCTGCTTACAGCAGCTCTACTTAAACGTTTTCGACTGATAAGTCGTGAAAAAAGACCCAGAAAGATGAATGATCCAGCATTTATTCTTCCTGGGTTTTCTAAACAAAAAAACTTGATTGACTGTCACTGATTTATCTTTTGTCTATATGTGGTTTATTCTGATTTACGATAATTGTATTGATGATAAGGTCATAATAATGTATACATGACATCAGACATGAATAACTGTTGTCTTCCATGCATCATGATTGTGAAAGTTGTAAAAAGCCAGGCAACCCTGTATATTATATTTAAAGAGGTGTTACAAAAATGAAAAAGATAATGACAGTACTGCTGACACTGCTGGTGGTCCTGGTTTTTGCCGGTTGTACACCAAGCAGCGACCCGGATCCGGGAGAGAGTGAATACATTCCGGCTGACAGGCTGGATTCCGATGTCGTTGAAGTAACGATGCTGGAAGGAAAGACATTCCAGCTGAACATCAAGGTATTGCCTGAAGGCGCTACTGATACCGGTCTGGTATATAAGTCACTTAACACGGCTGTAGCCACAGTTGATGAAAACGGCCTGGTCACCGCCGTTAAGGAAGGTGTGACCGACATCATGGTAATGTACGAGAAGGACAGCAGGATCAACCTGCCGATCCACATCATCGTCAAGATCAATGAGAGTGATCCGGGTCCTGCACCTGCACCGAGCCCGGAACCAGCCCCTGAGCCAACCCCGAGTCCGAGTACGGAACCAGATCCGGAGCCAGCTCCTCAGATACTGTACCGTTATGTAAATATCCGTGAAGGCGTAAGTCCTGAATACTATCCGGTGATCACCTTCTACGATAACGGTGAGTTTGAATTCTATGAAAACATGTA
>ONPK01000007.1 GCA_900319675.1 uncultured Bacillota bacterium | reverse complement strand
CCTTTTCGTTATCCAGATAAAACCTGCCAAAATATTTCATATTTAATTCCTTTTCAGCATAATACACTATTTACAGCTTTTTAACAAGTTAACAAAAGCAGGCGTTATCCACCCGCTTCACAATGTCTTATTCATGTATCTGCCGTAACCGTGTTCCCTCAGAACATGATAACCGCATTTTTCATACAGTTTCACAGTTTCCTGATTGTCGTTTCTGACAAACAGAACACACTCCCATAAGCCGTCTTCCCCGGCCTTCTCTTCCATGAACTGCAGGGCTGATTGCCCGTATCCCTTCCGGCGGTACTTTTCCCAGATGGCCAGGTCGCACAGGAAACACTGTCTTTTTCCCTCCGTTTCCTCATACAGAAACCAGATGAAACCGACATTCTCATCATCAGCCATTATGGTCATAAGATGACTGTTTTCGCTGTCTTTTCCCTGCGGCAACATTTCCCCGATCTCTTTTTCTGCCTCTGCCATTGCCCTGTCTTCCCGCATCTTCATCTCTTCGACTAGTTCTTCTGCCTGATGTTCAATGCTCCAGCGGTGAAAGACTTCATATTCCTGATTGGTCATTCTTCTGATTCTGACTGTCATGTGTCTTCCTCAGTATTCATCATTTCAGCACTTCACTCACCGTATCAGCGAACCTTTTTATAAAGGTATCCGCATCAACATTCAGTGCATAATTAACATTCTTATGTTCTCTGCTCATTAATTCCTTGGTCGTATGGATCCTGCCTCTGGTAACGCCTTCCTGATCAACGGTCAGATTGATCCTCAGCCAGTCATCGGCTACGTCAGGATTAACCGCTGCCTCAACGGCCAGCGGGTCATGCAAGGCTCCGCCCTTTACTTCCTTGAATTCATTGAAGTAATAGTAAGCGGCTATGTCAAACAGCTTTCTGCTCTTAAGGGTATTCAGTGTCTGCCAGAACCCTAATTCCTTATCTGTGACTATGGTCTGCAGAGTAACGTCCAGACCGATCATGTTCACGTCTATGCCGCTGGACAGTACATACTCAGCCGCATCACTGTCATTGTATACGTTGGCTTCAGCATAAGGTGAGATGTTGCCGCTGACGGTCAGTGCCCCATCCATCAGAGTTATTCTCTGACATGAGGAAATGGCTTCCTTATCCAGCTTGATGGCATTGGCCAGATTGGTCAAAGGACCTACGCAAATCAGCATGAGTTCACTGCCATATCTTCTGGCTGATTCCACCATGAACTGCCAGGCAGTAGTCTTCTCAGCTTCATTCGGGCTCTTCTCCAATTCGACGTTTCCGATGCCGTTATAGCCGTGGATCCTGTGGAGGTGTTCACCGATGATCCATTCCCTGCCATTCCATGGTCCCCTGGCTCCCGGATATACCCTGACGTCATCTCTTCCCAGTAAATGAAGCAGATTCAGAGTGTTTTCCGTAGCTGTCTCAACTGTGACATTACCGAAACAGGTGGTAATGCCAATGACATCGACTTCCTTCTTTCCTAAAAGAAAAGCGATGGCTAAGGCGTCATCGATTCCGGTATCAACATCCAGTATTACCTTCGTTCTCATATGTTACTCCCTGACTTTGATCTTAGTGCTTATCAACAAGCCCAGTGCCATTGGAATGGCATCAGCCACAAAGGCTACAAGGCTTCTGATTATCTTTGCCTCTAAGGCTAGATTAAAGAAGATCACCTCAACGGCTGTCTTGATGACCGCAATGCCAATGAATACTGATGCAACAGCGAACAGTATCTTAAGCCACATCCTGTCTGTCTTCCTGAAGAACAGACCGCAGCTGATTCCGATGAACAGCTGGCCGATTATCCAGCCGATCGGGAATGAGCCGCCAGTTAACATGTTGCTGAGGATGCAGCCGGCTACGCCGACTATCGTTGCCTCAGTGCCAAACAGGTTCAGAAACGCTCCGAAGACGACATAACCGAAGTCTGTCTTGATGTGGTTTATCAGCGGTATCTTGATGGTCAGGGACAGGACTACGTAAAGTGCTATCCCCATGCCGTAGTAGGCGATCTTCTTATTGTTCATCTTACTTGTTTATACCGGCTTGATCGAAGAGCACAGTAACGTGATCTCAGCGATGTTCATGTTGCTGAAACCAAGGACATAGCCCTGATCATTCTTCTGGTCAATGTAGAAATAGACAAAGGTATTGTCATCCTTCTGCACCATCTTGCCCGGTAATGATGACTTTACAGCCTGATAGTGCTGGCTTTCGGCCAGTACCTCTTCCGGTGTCTTGTGCAGAATGACGAATGCTCTGTCACTTCTGGAAGCTCTGAACATGCCTTCATCAACTTCGACCCATCCTCTTGGAACGGCGACAGTCAGGGTAAAGGCCTTTCTCTTAAGACTCTGATATACCTGTGAACCGACATATGCCAGTATGCCTGCTGTTAATAAATTCATTATTTTCACCTCGCATCTAAATGTATTTTACAATTATTGGAAAGAAAATAACAGACTTTCGTCTGTTATTCATGTCTTCTTAAGGTTTCCTCAACCAGATCCCAGAACTTATCGAGATCCAGGCTCAGACCTACCGTGACATTCGGTGTCTTATGGAATCTGTCATTCATGTCGCAGACCGTTCTGCCATAGGAAGGTCCTCTGTTCAGTTCAACTTCAACATACATGTCCTGAGTATGATAGATCTCCGGAATTACCAGATAGGTAACTGCCGTTACGTCATGTACCGGACCGGCTGTCAGTCCGTTAACCGCCTGGCTCTTGAAGGTGAAGCGCATGATGTCACCGAACAGCTTTCCGGCCTTATTGCCAATGGCTTCCATTCTCTCGATGATCTTCATGTCAGCCAGTGCCGTATTAGTCAGATCCAGCGGCATCATTACGATTGGAACTCCAGACGTCAGTACGACATGTGCTGCCTCAGGGTCAACGTAGATGTTGAATTCGGCAGCCGGGGTAGTATTGCCCAGTCCGACGGCGCCTCCCATCAGCACGATCCTCTTTATCTTTCTGACGATTGCCGGCTGTAATCTCATGGCCATGGCGATGTTTGTCAGCGGTCCGACCGGTACCAGAGTAATGTCACCGTCAGACTCCATCAGTGTATCAATGATGAAATTAACTGCGTGCTTCTTCTCGGCCTTTCTTGTCAGCGCATCAAATACAGGGCCGTCAAGGCCGCTCTTGCCGTGAACATCTCCGGCAGTTACCTGATCTCTGACCATTGGTCTGTCCATGCCGCCGTAAACCGGGACATTGATGTTGAGATGCTGACATACGTTAAGGGTATTCGGCAGAGTCTTCTCAAGAACCTGATTGCCGGCTACCACCGTTACGCCCAGTAATTCGATCTGAGGATGTCTGGCAGCTACCATGAGAGCTATCGCATCATCGTGACCGGTATCGCAATCTAATATCATCTTTACCTTTTCCATGTTTATTTCTCCTTGTTTCCAAGCACATTATATTATGATAGGATATGGGTAAATAGGATAAATGACGTATTTGATATGAGAACATTAAAAAACGAAAGATTATTCAGACAGATAATAAACTCCGACAGCTACCGGCAGTACTTCTCGGAAAAGACGGACAGTCACGCCCACGCCGTCAGATTTTCACCGGGTGAAAACGTGATATTCCAGGGCGAGAGATCCGAATATCTCTACTACCTTTATCAGGGTAAGTGCCAGGTCAGTGCCACCATGGAAAACGGCCGTACGGCAATCATCAATACTCTTACCGCCCCCGGTCTCATCGGAGAGATCGAGCTCATAAAGAATGACAGTCCCTTCAGCGTGGATGCCCTGACCGAATGCACCTGCATCGCCATCAGCATTGCTCACTGCCGCGACCTCATTCTCAATGACGTCAACTTCCTCTACCATCTGTGTTCCTCACTGGTAGACAAGGAAAGAAGGACGGCCATTGAACTGGCTCACCACATTTCCTTCCCATTGGAATACCGGCTGGCGAGGTTCATACTCGATAACAGTAACGGTGACGTCTTCAGGATCAAGAAGACCGTCATTTCCGAATCTTTGGGTGTCTCTTACCGTCACCTGGAAAAGATAATGAAGAAACTGGTCGATGAGGGTACATTACGAAAAGAAAAGCTTACCTACTACATCGTCAGACGCGATGTTCTCGATAAGCTTGTCAGTTCACTTAATGTCTTCTCATAGATCGTAGTACAGATCAAATTCAGCAGGATGAGGGATATTGTTGACCTTGGCAATATCCTTTTCAAGTGCCTCGATCCAGGTTTCGATCAGGCTCTCAGGGAATACGCCATTCACGGTCAGGAAGTCATGATCCTTCCTTAACTCCCTGATGGCTTCTTCCAGAGATGAAGGCAGATGTTCCAGTCCTGCCTTTTTCTTACTGCTGAGAGTATACAGATTGAAGTCAAAAGGACCCCAGTTATGATCTGCCGGATCGATCTTATTGTTAATGCCGTCAAGTCCCGCCATCAGTATTGCCGCGTAGCCGTAGTACGGGTTGCAGGTGGCATCCGGATTTCTCAGTTCAAAGCGCACCTTGTCAGGAGACTTTACGTAACCCGGAATTCTGATAACGGCACTTCTGTTAGCCGTGGCATAACCGACAGTGACCGGTGCCTCAAACCCCGGCAGTAATCTCTTATATGAGTTAGTTGAAGGATTGGTAATGGCACACAGGGCTCTTACGTGTTTCAGTAAGCCGCCGATGAAGTAAATGGCTGTCTGGCTGAGATTGCCGTAACTGCCCTTTTCATAAAAGACGTTTATGCCGTCCTTCTTCAATAACATGTGCACGTGCATGCCGTTACCCGCCTCGCCATATATCGGCTTAGGCATCATCGTAGCAGTCATGCCGTTTTTAACAGCGGTATTTCTGATGACATACTTGGCAGACATCGTATCATCCGCCAGCTTCAGCATTTCACCCAGACTGACTTCAATTTCCAGCTGGCCTGAACCGCCGACCTCATGATGGTGATACTTGACCTCGCAGCCGAAGGTGGCCATGTTGTCACATATCTCATTTCGCAGATTGGCCGTTGAATCGTTGGGCATTACAGCATGGTAGCCATCTCCACGCCCGTTATGGAATCCCATGTTGGCATCGCTGTCACTGCTCCAGTAGGATTCATGACTTCTTAATCTATAGCCTACTTCATCAGGTGTGACCTTGCGGGTAACACTGTCAAATACATGGAACTCGTATTCAGGCCCGATGATCATCTCATCGGCAACACCCGTCTTCTTCATGTATTCAATGGCTGCCCTGGCAACGTTACGGGGATACTGGTCAAACGGTCTGTTGGGACTGTCGATCACCATGACATCACCGATCATCGTCAGTGTCTTATCCTCAACGAATGGATCGATGACGGCTGTAGTCAGATCAGGAATGAAGACCATGTCGCTGTTTTCAACCCGGGCATAGCCGTAGTTGGAACCGTCAAAGCCTATTCCCTCTCTTACCGTATCTTCGCCAAACCTCTCAGCCGGAATGCTTAAGTGCCTCCAGTGGCCCTTGAGATCCGACATCTTGAAATCAACGTATCTTACGTCATTCTTCTTAATGAATTCCTGTACTTCCTTAACTGACTTGAACATCGATACACCCCCACTACATCTGTTCCAATATGCATGTTAACAGTCTGACGCACGGTTCAAAGGAATCCAGCGTCGTATATTCTCTTTCGCTGTGAGCAAACTCACCAAACGGTCCCATGCCGTCCATTATTACTGGACAGTAAGCTGACAGATGATTGGCATCTGACAGACCGCCTCTTTCGTGAGTCTCAAACGGCAGATCATTTCTTTTCGCTATTTCAGCGACCTTTTCGATGAATGCCTTGCCCTTTTCAGTTTGTGACCAGGAAGGCTGAAGAGCCTTGCTGACGACTTCTCCTCTGGTACCAGGGACGAATTCCCTGTTCAGAAGCTCATCAATGCTCCTTTCGATCCTTTCCTGTTCCTCAATGCAGGTAAAGCGCATTTCCACTCTTAACTCTGCTTCTTCCGGAACGACATTGACTGCCGTACCGCCGCTGATTACTCCTACGTTTACGGTCGTTCCCTTCTCACGGCTGCCGAGTTTCTGTATTTCCACAATGTAATTGGCTAATGTCTCAATGGCATTGGCAACATCGACCTTGTAGATGTAGCCGGCATGACCTGCCTTGCCATGAACTCTGATGTGATACATCAGCCGTCCCTTTCTGCCGATGCAGTGAGATATTCCCTGCTTCTGCGCAGATTCCATGACGAATATCACGTTACTGCGGGAACCGATCTCATCTACTACGGCCTTGGAATAAACGCTGCTGATCTCCTCATCAGGATTGTAGACCATGCATATGCTTAATCTGTCCAAAGCTTCCCTGCTCAGGTTTCTGGCCACGTGCAGCATTGCCAGATCACCGTTCTTCATGTCTTCACTGCCCGGACCGGTGATGATATTGCCATCACGCTTATACGGTCTCTTTGCAACAGTTCCATCAGGGAAGACAGTATCCATGTGGCCGATGAACATGTAGTCATAGTGATCACAGCCCGGCTTGTTGGTTATTTCCAGACATGGACCGGTCATTTCACCCAGATCATGTCTTGTGACATGCCAGCCGATTTCCTGATACCACCTTGTTAGCTTATCGGCTATGACGTTTATTCCGGCAACGTTCTGTGAACCGCAGTCAACGTTTACCAGCTCCTCAAGTTCTCTCAGATATATTTCCTTATCGATCATAAACTGACTCCATTACTGAACAGATAGTATCTTGGTCTTCTGTTCTCCGTATCCTCATGCAGAACCTGGACAGTGGTGAAAAGGATCCCGTCCTTATCAATAACCTTGCCCTTTCTACCCTCAATGTCATACTTGCCCTTACGGTAAGCCGGATCAAGTATCTTTATGTAACCATTATCAATGCCGATGGCAGTAATGTAGTGACCAACGTCACTGAAGACGCCGATGTGATCATCGTGATCCCCGCCGACATTGATGATGACCTTTCCCCCATTACTCAGGCATTCGATCATTTCCTCATCTGATTCGCTTCTGGCGAAATCCAGTCCGTACATCTCAGCGACGATCGGACCAAGTACCTTCATGTTGGTGCCTACCTTCAGATTGGCCTGACTGGCAATTGAAAGATCACGGCACTCGATCAGGTCCAGTTTTCTTAACGTAAGCTGATCAACGACCATGCAAAGAGAACAAAGACCGCATCCAGAAGATGCAATCGTTCCTTCCTTATAGGATTTTGATTCAGGATCACTGGCGTTAGTAGGATAACTGACGTCCGGATAATCATTCTGATTTATATAAAGCATTATTTCTTATTAAACCTTTCAGCTATTACTCTGGCCACCTTGACTCCAGATGCCCCGGCCTGTGCCAGTCCTCTGGTTATTCCAGCCCCATCGCCGATTGCGAAGAAGCCCGGAATCCTGGTTTCCAGATTTTCATTCAGTTCTATTCTGCTGGAATAGAACTTGACCTCTGCACCGTACAGTAATGTATCGTAATTGGCTGTACCAGGTGCGATCTTGTCGAGAGCTTCGATCATCTCAATGATGTCATCCAGCTGACGCTTTGGGATGGCCAGTGAGAGATCGCCAGGCGTTGCGGCCTTCAGCGTCGGTCTGGTCGTACAGGAAGCCATGCGGTGTTCAGTCGTTCTCTTGCCTCTTAACAGGTCTCCGTATCTCTGTACGATGACCCCGCCGCCCAGCATGTTGGTAAGTGAGGCAATGTGCTTGCCGTACTTGTACGGCTCATTGAACGGCTTGGTGAATCTGCTTGAAACCAGCAGGGCAAAGTTGGTGTTCTCTGACTGCAGGCTTGGATCACTGTAGCTGTGACCGTTTACCGTCATGATGCCGTCAACGTTTTCCGTAACGACATGTCCATTCGGATTCATGCAGAAGGTACGTACCCTGTCCCCGTACTGCTTCGTACGGAAGATCAGCTTTGATTCATATACGACATCGGTAATGTGCTGGAAGATGATTGCCGGTAACTCAACTCTGACGCCAACGTCAACCTGATTGTTGGTGATGTTGAGGCCGATGTTGCGGCACTGTTCACTGAACCATTCGGCACCGCTTCTGCCCGGAGCTGCGACCAGATAATCGCAGTCAATGGTCTCACCGTTCTTCAGGACAACGGTCAGCGGGTCCTTCCTAATGGCCGTTACCTCAGCGTTGAATCTGATGTCGCAGTGCTGCTTAAGATAATCGTAGATGTTGCCGAGGATGCGGATGTTGTTTTCCGTACCCAGATGCTTGCATGAAGCGTTGAGCAGGTGCAGATCGTTCTGCAGCGCCAGCTTCTTGAGTTTTCTGGCCTCGTCGCTGTTGGTGGTAAATCTCTCCTCGGTAGCGCCGAATCTGACGTTAATGGTATCAACGTGTTCGATCAGATCCATGACCTCTTCCTGATCAATGAAGTCTGTCAGCCAGCCGCCGAAGTCGGTTGTAAAGTTAAACTTGCCGTCAGAGAAGGCGCCTGCACCGCCGAATCCGTTCATGATCGCACATGTCGGGCAGTTGATGCATTCCTTTACCTTTCCCTCTACTATCGGGCATTTTCTGTGTTTCAGATCCTTGCCCTTTTCCAGGATCAGGATCTTGTTGTCAGGTGCTTTCTGGACCAGTTCATAAGCGGCATATAATCCTGCTTCACCGCAGCCGATTATGACTGTATCGTAGTGCTGTGCCATTACTAAACCTCCGTTATTCTGCGAGTATCTTTTCGTTGTTCATCAGCTTGCTGATGTAATCTATTGCCGTATTTACAGAATTTGAATACAGGTCTACTACGGACAGATATTCATCAGGTACCCAGCAGTACAGGTAATCAACATCACCGCTTACGGCGTATGACTGAATGTCCCATACAGCCAGATCGTCCAGCTGCATCTGAGCCAGGGCAAACATTTCGTTGATGTCCATGTTGGTCATGAATTTGCCCTGCAATGCCTTTAATAACGGGTCGATCTTGGAGATGATCGACGGATCTGTGACCTTGTTTACCAGAGCCTTCAGTACGATCGTCTGATGTTCGTTACGTCCGAAGTCGCCGTTAGGCAGACTGTATCTTTCACGGCAGTATGCCAGTGTCTCTCTTCCATTCAGGTGCAGTTCGCCTTCAGGGAAGGTCTTGTTGATCATTTCCCAGTAACCGATCTCGCTTTCACAGTCTTCATAGTAGGCCGTGAACTCGTAAGGGTTATACAGATCAACACCGCCAAGTGCTTCAACGATGTCTACCATTGAGGCAAAGTTGATCTTGACGAAATAGTTCATGTCACAGTCAAACAGATTCTCAACGGTCTTCATCCAGGCTTCCAGACCGGTTGAAACGGTGACGGAAGTCGTTGAGGCATGAGTCAGTTTGTCCATGTGGTTATAGTTGCCTTCCAGAGCAACGTAGGAGTCTCTTGGAATGGATATGATCAGAGCCTGCTTGGTATTCGGGTTGACGGCTACCAGCATGTTGACGTCAGTCCTGTAGCCGCTCATCGCGTTGAGGTCATCATATACCCACTCATCATTACCGACGATGCCGACGATGAACGGTTCCTTGGTAATGTTGCCGACCTTGGCCGGGTCAAAGGTGACCGTTACCTTATGAGCGCACTGGTAGATCATGTTGGTATCTTCGAGGAAGTTGGTATAGTCAGCGTTGTCCTTGATGATATTGACATAAGTCTCATTCATCATGATGGCCGCAACATTACCGCTGTATAAGGCTTCTACGGCATCGTAGATGTTATCACACTGGATCTCTACGACCGGGTTTGACTTGATGGTTCTGTTAACCTGAGTGATGGCATAATCCTGGGCATCGCGGTCCAGACGCTTTTGGGTACCGACCTTGCGGCCTGCCAGATCTTCCAGCTTATTGTAACCTGATTCCTTCAGGGTATAGACGTTGATGTTCAGTTCGCCTTCCTTTGGAACCGGATTGAAGATGCGGGCGATCTTGCCCTTGTATGAAGGCAGGGCAATTGAGCCGACGATCATCAGAATGCTCAGAATGGCGCTGATGATTGACTGTCTCAGCTTGCGCTTGTTGCTCATCTTGTGCATCAGAGCTACGGTCGCAACATAGATGTTGATCAGCAGTAAAATGATTCCGAAGACCAGCAGCCATTTGCCGGGCAGTAAGCCAAAGCCCTTCAGAACGAAAAAGAATACTATGGATGATACTAAGGTTAACAGGAACGTTATCCTGGAAATTGGAAATATTATCTTTCTCTGCTTGCGGTATTTGATACGACGTGCTTTTTCCTCAGGAGTCAGAACTCTTCCCGGTTTATTGGTCATAGAAAAACCTCCATTCACAAAACATTTAATATTATAACATACTTGGTTGTATTCTTTTAGTGTATACTTTACTTATGTTACACCTTAAAAAGCCTGTTGAAACAGAGATAGAGATAAAGAAGTCAAGGTTCATTGGCATGCTTTTCCCTGTGGAAAATGAACAGCAGGCCCGGGAAACCCTGGCTCTGGTGCGCAAGCAGCACCCTTCAGCAACCCATCACTGCACAGCCATGATCGTCGGCAACATTCAGCGTTCCAACGATGACGGTGAGCCCAGCGGCACGGCGGGACTGCCGATGCTGGAGTGTCTGAGACATGAGGATCTGGACAACGTCCTGGCCATCGTCGTACGTTACTTCGGCGGTACCCTGTTAGGCACGGGCGGTCTGGTAAGAGCCTATCAGCAGTCCGTTACCTCAGCCATAAAGCTGGCCGAACTCACTGAACCGGTAACCATGCAGGAATATGAAGTGATCCTGCCCTACGACCTCTACAGCCGTGCTGATCAGCTGTTAAGGAAGAACGCCACCGTAGAGGATACGGACTTCTCCGAACGGATAACCGTCAGATTTCTCAGCGAAAAGAACCTTGACGAACAGTTCATGGCAATATCCTCAGGAACGGTCAGACCTCAATATCTGGGTGATAAGACAGTTGAAAGAGAAATAAGAAAATAAGACTGCGGATGTTCCGCAGTCTTTTCATTCTCTGATCAGGATGAATTGAGTTCCTCTTCTCAGATACCTTAACAGGAAGA
The DNA here is from genome assembly GCA_900319675.1 of uncultured Bacillota bacterium. Lineage (GTDB taxonomy): Bacteria > Bacillota_I > Bacilli_A > Erysipelotrichales > Erysipelotrichaceae > RUG521. The sequence continues at coordinate 10,819 of ONPK01000007.1, read as the reverse complement.
GGTAATCCTCGCTTATCCTGCCGATGACATTTACCCTTTCATCCTGCGGCAGGTTCATCTTCAATATCTGGATCTCTCCTGAGTATCTCAGGTACTTTTCATTATCAACGGTTATTGAACCGAAGGTCCTTTCCACGCAGTTGACAGGTATGATCTTCTTGCCAAAGGTGGCATACTGCCTGGATTCCATTACCCGGCACAGCCATTCAGGAGAATCCGGCCTGTTGGTAAGCTTACGGTCATACAGATATTCATGCTCAGCATCAAGCCTGCACGGTAATCTGAGGATCCCATCCCTTTCCACCGTCGCTATTAATTCAGCCTGTCTTTCGGAAAGGCCGCCATCACCGACTATTACATAGTCAGTTTCCCTTCTCAGCATCTCGTACTGTACATACGGCTTGAGATGACGGTGGAATTCCAGTGTCGGCAGTCCTTCATGCAGAGGTCCGCGCTTATTCTCATCACCGGCAATGTAGGCGCCGATCTGAATGCCTCTTCTTCTTAATTCCTCGTTCTTCTGACGGAAGTAACCGATGTCTAATCCGGTTTCCGGACGGGGATAGAAATTATGAATGGCCAGTACCTTTCCCTTCAGCTTTTCCACCAGATCCACATCTACCGTTGAGGCGTTGATGGCAACGCCGCAGTATTCACTGGCTCTGATTATTTCCTCATTATCAAAGCCGAAGTCAAAGCGGATGTAGTCAATGCCGTTCTCTTCAACAAATGTTCTGAGATCGTCATATCCCAACGCCTTCAGGGCTCTGGGCGACATGTCGACAATGATCTTCTTGCCCTTAGCCTTCATCAGTCTGAGCATGTTTCCGGCCTTCTCGGCAAATTCATCATCAAATTCCTCGGCAATGTGAAGAGACGTAAAATAGAAATCACACTGTTCAGGCAACCTGCCGTCAAACTGCGATACGTATACTGCTCTGCCAAACATTGAACTCACCCTCTTTACCGCTGCCTTCCGCAGCACTGCTTGTATCTGCGTCCGCTGCCGCAGGGGCACGGACTGTTTCTGGAGACTTCTCCCCAGTTTTCATCTCTCTTTTCTCTTAACAGTTTCATTACCTCAGGAGCCTTTCTGCCCTGTTTCAGTAAGTCCACTGCCATCCTTACATACTCATCGGCGTAGTCAAACAGATCCTTAAGGCCTTCACAAAGATAGTTATGGCTTTCCCTGTCTCTGTCCTTTGGGCATCCGCCGTTACAGAAGAACCGGTACCTGCAGGCAAGGCATTCATCAGGCAATACTGCCTTACTGTGACCGAAGGATACCTGCTTATCCCCGTTCATCATGTCAGCCAGGCTGTCTTCACCGATCCTGCCTATTCTGTTTTCCCCGTTAACGAAGTGGTCGCAGGAGTAAACGACGCCATCGCTTTCCACGACCAGTACCCTGCCGCATTCCTCAAGCAGCCAGCATACAGACTGCTGGCCTCCGGCATACCTGTTCATCATTTCCGCAAACAGCTGGACATTGGTTTTGCCCAGGTCGTTGAACATCCACTGATTGAAGATGCACTTCAGGAAGTTACCGTAGATCCTGCTGTCAACGGATTCACCGATGACATTGCCTTCTTCATCCTTGTTTACGACGGGAATGAACTGCATCCAGCCGGTATTAAGCGCCTTGAGACTGTTATAGACTTCCAGTGGCTGTAATGACGTCTCATTGTTAACGGTGCATAACAGGTCTGGCTGGATCCCGTGCTTCTGTAACAGCCTGATGTTATCGGCTATCCGGTCATAGGTAGGATCTCCCTGCTTATCCACCCGGTAGGTATCGTGTACTGTTCTTGTACCGTCAATGCTGATGCCGACGTCAAAGTGTTCCTTCTTCAGAAACTGACACCACTTATCATTCAGCAGAAGTCCGTTTGTCTGCAGATTGTTCCAGCACTGCCAGCCTTCAGGCAGATGTTTCTTCTGCAGTTCAACTGCCTTCTCATAAAAAGCCAGCCCCCTCAGCATAGGTTCACCGCCATGCCACACGAAAGAAACCACCGGTCCTGGTGAACTGTTGAAGTAATCAACTATCAGGGTTTCCAGCAGCTGTTCATCCATTACGGCATGATTACTGCTGTTGTTATCGATGTAGTAACAGTACCGGCAGTTCATGTTGCAGGTTGAACCTACCGGCTTGACCATTAATGCGAAGGGATACTGAGCTTTCATTATTTCAGATTCTCTTCAAAGAACCTCAGCGTTATGTTAAATGAATCCATGGCCTGCTCCTGCCGGTACATGCCCTTGTCATAGTACCAGAAGCCATGCCCTGCTCCATCATAGCGATGGAACTCATAGTTCTTGCCCCGTTTCTTAAGCTCTTCCTCCAGCCTGTTGACCTCGTTCTGATCAGGATGACGGTCATCGTTGCCGAAGATGCCCAGTAACGGACATTCAAGTCTGTCAATGTATTCGATTGGTGATACCGGTCTGGCTTCCGTGAGTTCTTCCTCACTCATGATGACACCGCCGCCCCAGCAGTCTACTGCGGCATCAACACCATCACACAGACAGGCTGCCATGAAGGTGTGTCTTCCGCCTGAGCACATGCCGATGACACCGACCTTGCCGTTTGATAACGGCTGGTCACGCAAAAAGTCAATGCAGGCCTGGGAGTCACCCATTACGCAGGCATCGGGAACGCCGCCGGCTTCTCTCATCTTATGACTGACCTCTACCGGAGTGCCAGTGCCATAGCGGCAGTAGATGTCCGGTACGATCACGGCATAATTATGTTCCGTGAATCTTCTGGCGGTCTCCCTGCACCACTCATCCCATCCCGGCATGTGCGGGATCAGCAGAATTGATCCGTAGGGATCCCTGGTCAGCGGTCTGGAATAATAGGCTCTGATGGTGTCATTGTTATGACCCTTCAGTGAGATGGTCTCAGCTATCATGCCGCTGTAATCACCAGTGTTAAAACTATTCCACATGTTTATCTCCTTTCATGTATTTTCAATTCTCAATGTTGCCTCTTTTATGAAGCTGCCGACATCTGCCGGCTTATGGGCATCGCTGGCCGTAATGATCCTGACGCCCTCTTTCCTGAACATCCTTAACAGTTCATCGCTTAAACCGATGTCCTTATGCCCGTAACGGTAATGACAGCCGGTATTGTTTTCAGCGGTCACGTCATTACGCCTAAGCGCCTCACACAGTCTTCTGTATGTATCAGTCAGATCATGGTCCGGATAGATGTCAAACATCTTGATGGTATCCGGATGAGCCAGCCGGTCAAACAGACCGCTGTCAACACATCTGATCACCGCCTCATAGTAGTCTCTGTAGATGTCATTCACATCAAACCTGTTCCATAACAGTTCCCGGGAAAAGGACATGTCATAGAGCAGATGATTGAATGAGTGGACGGCTCCGGTAAGAAAGTCAAAATGATGATCCTTCAGAATCTCCCTTAACATCTCTTCGGTATCCTCCGTATAGCAGACTTCCAGTCCGAACTTAAGCTTGATCGGAAGATCCCTCTTTCTCATCTTCTCAATGAGGCTTTCATATTCAGCCAGTGAATTATGGAAGTGTGTCGGCTTATCAAGCCAGGCATCCTGCTGAGGGTAGATCCTCAGATGATCGTAACACGGTCTGAATTCGAAGAACCTGTGCGTGTGGTCAAGAATGTTCAGTTCATCCAGACCCTTTCTGACGGCTTCGTTCACGAACTCCATTACATATTCTTCGGAAAGATCACCGTATTCCAGATGAACATGTCCATCCACCAGATATGATGTCATTTACTTCTCCAGCCTAATGCAGAATTCTCTTATTCTGTCTCTTACTTCCTGACTGTCATTCTTAAGAGGATCGATCAGCAGTATTTCCGCATCCAACTGCTCTCTTCCCAGCAGCTTCTTCAGTTTTTCCAGAGCCTTTTCGCCACCACCGCCCATGTAGCAGGCGTAAGCGCCGATCTTCTTACCGGAAAGGTCGTTTTCCGCTATGAAGGTCCTGATCGGCGGGGTAACGTTGCTGGCCCATACCGGGAAGCCGATTATGACGCAGTCATACTCATCCTTATTGAATTCATAAGGCTTCAGTTCAGGCTTTTCTCCCATTATGGCGCTCTTGCCGCCCCAGTAGAACTTCCTGGCCCCCTTGTCCGGATATGCCTTTACCGGCTCAACTCTGATCTGATCGCACTGTAAAACTGTGGCTATCTGTTCGGCCACAAACTTACAGTTTCCGCTCATTGAATAGTAAACGACAGCTGTTTTCATGATGATACCCTCTGTTATTGTTGTGTACAGGTTACTTACATTTTAGCATTTTTGGTGTTATTGCGAAACCAAAAGAAAAGTCCCGTTCTCTTGAGAACAGGACCTGTTTCTATACGTCTTTCTTTCTGATGATTATGAAACTTGAAAGATAATTGATGCAGATCAGTAAGCCATATACGGCCAGTATTCCCATGATCGGCAGGCTGTTGTTTTCCTTCATGATCGCTGAGGCCGGACCTCTGACGACATCCGGGTCCATGCGTCTGGCTTCAAACATGTTTGTCAGCATGGCCAGTGATTCAAGCTGTCCGGCTGTTCCATGGATGCCTCCACATAAGTCACAGCACCATCTGAAGATGGAACTGAAGTGATAGTTGAGGTCAACCAGTGACAGGATCGGACTCATCTCAACTGAGGCGAATTCCATTACGATCCTGAACACTATCGGTAAGCCCAGAGTTACGATCATTATGGCCAGTAACGGCAGTAAGGCAACGACCTTGCGTTTCGCAATGCAGCTCAACAGTACGCCTAATGAACTGAAGAACAGCGTTACTATCGTTCCGTATAACAGATATGCCGGAGCGTAGCTTAATAATCCGCTGACCAGGTTGCCATCCAGCTTGCCCATGAATATCTCAATGATGTACATGATTGTCAGCGCAAGCAGTGAAAGTATGGCGGTTCCCGTTAACATGCCCAGGATCTTGCTGACAAGAATGGTTGAACGGCTGTTTGGCTTGGTAATGAGGATTCTCAATGTTCCCTCATGAACCTCACCGGCAATCAGACCTGATGAAATGGCGCTGATCATCGTCATCAACACGACGCCGTTGATTAAGAAGAACACAGCCATGTGCTGACGGATCAACAGAGCATTCATGTAGTAGCTGAAGGCCGGAATGGTATTGTAGTTGGCTGTTCTGCCCAGGGCAACGCCGGCCAGGACACCGGCCAGGATGCTGATGATTATGGCAGGGATCCTAAGTGATTCTTCAAGCGTTCTTCTGAATATTACCTTCATTCTTAGTCTCTCCTTCCATTATCTGCTTGTACAGTGAGTCAAGTGACAGTACTTCTTCCTTGAGCATGTTCAGCGTCAGATTCTCGTTGTAGACGATTCCTACGATGTCTTTCTTCAGCTGCTCAATTTCAATGGTATTGAATCTGATGTCTTCCTCTTCGATCCTGTATTCATATCTGTTGGCCAGCTTCTCAAGCACGAGGTCATTGTTGCTGGTATCTACCAGTAAGATGCCCTGCTTGAACTTTTCCTGAGCCTCATGGATCGGGGCATCAAGAATGATGTGGCCATGGTCGATCATGATGACATGATTGATGATGGTTTCCAGTTCTGTCAGTACGTGTGAGCTGATCAGTACGGTCAGGTTTTCCTCCTCAACCATCTTTCTTACCGTATCCAGTATTTCCTGACGGCTGGTCGGGTCAAGGTTGGCAGTAGGTTCGTCAAGCAGAAGCACCTTCGGACGGTGGATCATGGACTGTGCCAGTGATACCTTCTTCTTCATGCCTGTTGAGAACTTGGCAACCTTTCTGTTGGCATGCTGCTTCAGATCAAACTGATCCAGCAGCTCATTTGTTCTCTTGATGGCCTCATCGCTGCTTAACCCTGCCAGGGTAGCCATGTAATACAGATATTCCACACAGCTCATGTCTGAATAGAAGCTGGTGAATTCCGGAGAATAACCCAGTTCCTTCAGAGCACCCGGGGTAGCTAAGGGGTGATTGAATACCCTGCCAGTTCCCTTGGTCGGGAACAGAGCTCCCATGATGATGGCCATGGTCGTACTCTTGCCGGCACCATTAGGACCGACGAAGCCGTAGACCTTTCCCGGCTCCAATCTGATGCTTACGTCATCAACTGCCGTGAACTTGCCGAATTTCTTGGTTACGTTTTTCAGTTCGATGCAGTATTCACTCATTTTGAAGCCTCCTTTCTGTATTTCCTGTTAACGGCGATCTTCTGATACCTGCCCAGCATGAAGCTGGCGATAAGCAGAACGGCTGCCACCGCAAACATCCAGTAAATGTTGACAGGCTGCTCGCTGACGGTGATCTTATAGGTTTCCTGATAAGTCTTGCCCTGTCCGTCAGACATTGACAGAACGATGTCATGCTCACCCTCGACCAGCTTTATGTCAGTCTCGGAATCTGAACCGCTGTAGACTGCCGTACCGTTATCGTAAATGGTCATGACACTGTAGTCCTGACTGTCCTGCCATGCCAGATGCAGCATGTAGTTGTCAGTTGTTTCCGGTATCGGTTCAGTTAACGTAAAGCAGTTTCTGGTATCCAGTCTGTAGAGCACGTCGCTTTCATTGGCTATCAGAATGGTGTTCTCATCAAACTGATATCCCTTCTTGGCAGCGACCTTGAAGCTTGCCTGCATGGCCTTGTTCTTGAGGTCGATGATGCTGGTTGATGCATTTCCTGTCAGTAAGGCAATGCCTTCGGAATTGTCAACGCTTCTTAATAAGCCAGGACCTTCATTTTCATTAGCCGTATAGCTGATCTTGTACTCGTTTTCCAGATCATCCATGGCGTACATAACGATATAGTTTCTCATCGTGAACACTTCACGGTCATACTCATTTCTGGCAAAGGCAACGTACTTACTGCCGCCAATGTCGGATACGACTACGCTGCACTCCGACTCATCCAGGACCCAGAAAGGAACGTTGTAGTTAGGATGATACTCATTGATGTAAATGTCGCCTTCATCATACTTATAGTTATTGACATTGAGCATGAACTCACCGGTCTTACCGTCATAGATGCCGTACTGCCAGTGAACTCTGCCGTACAGTTCCTTATATCCGTCACCATTGAGGTCATATTCCATTGGCCTGAAGGCTTCGCCGTCATCATTGATGCCATCCTCACACAGATAGTACATCGTATTCAGTGAAGCGCCGTCAACGATCTTGAAGATCTCATAGCCTACGTCGTTATGATCGATCATGCCCAGTTCCTTGACGCCGTCACCGTTGATGTCATCAAGGAAGGCGGTCGTATTCTGCGGGTCATAGGATGAATTCAATGAGGCATAGGTGCCTGACTTGTAGTACTTGTTTACTACGGTACCGTAGCTGTAATAGACGTCAGACAGATATATTCTCATTTCCTTGTCGGTCATGACCAGAATGTCATCGACGCTGTCCTTATTGACGTCACCGATCTTGTACTGATCACCCTTGGCATCAACATAGCCTGATACGGAACCTACGATCTTGTTGCTCTTGGAAGATACTACCGTATCCCCGCACAGTAATTCATAGACGTAGTCATCGTTGATGTCGTTCATCAGCTTGAATTCCTGAGAAATCAGATAGTCATATATGTGCTTGCCTTCACTCCAGTAGTCGTCGATCAGAACCGTTCTGTTTCTGATCTCCTCGCCTCTGGAGGAAACGATTATGTAATAGCTGTACTGTGGAACGTTGTCATCGTTGTATCCGTTGACAATGGCCAGGATGTCGTTTTCGCCATCCCCGTCGTAGTCCTGATCAACATTGAGGAATTCAAAGCCCTTGTTCTTGAAACTCTTTGAGGCGTGATATTCCCACAGTACCGTCTTCATGTCTTTGTCATACTGAACGATGGTATCCTTGACGCCGTTATTGGCATAGACGATCGTCATTCTGTCGCCATAGACCTTTAACAGTGAGGAAGTTATTGAATCGTAACAATAGCTGGTTTCCTTCAGGTCGGCTGAAATGTCAACCGTTCCCTGATCAAGCACTTCCAGAGTGTATTTTTCACCATTCCATGACAGAACCAGCTTCCTGTTGACGTCTGCGATGTCGAGCTTGAGGTAGGTGGCATTGCTGTTGTCCAGACTCATGATGCTGACTATCTCGTCAGTGGTCATATCGTAGACGAGACATCTTGGCGGGAATGTGAAGTCCTTCCACTCAGCTGTGCCATCCAGATCTCCGGTAAAGCAGTTGATGAGCAGATAGTTATCAACTCTGTCAGCGATCTTGTAGCCTCTGAACTGCGTTCTGTCCACACCTGTTATGTGATATGTTACTGCTGAATAATAGTCATACTGATTTCTCAGCATATTTCTGAAGTTATCCGCATCAATGATGCCGAGCGGAGTCTTCATCATTGGCTCAAGAGTGAACGGATCGTACTTTACTACGTATCCGTCTTCAGTCAGGGCATACAGAATGCCGTCGATGTACTCGATATCCCAGGTATTCATCGTTGCCTGCAATGTTACCTTGGTTCTCCATGGATGTTCGAGTTCATATACTTCGCTCGGATTCTGCTTTGCGATTACTTCACCGGTTGAACCGTTAATGATGCCTACCGTGTTGTTCTGGCTGCAGTAGGCGATCTCATTAATGCCGTCACCGTTAACATCATCGATTGGAATGGCCTTCCAGATGTTGTCGGCTTCTGTGTATCTGACCAGTTCCTGGCAGTCGGCAACACTGATCTTGGAAACGCTGTAGTCATAGACGAGCAGTGCTTCTCCATTGCCGATGTATCTCATGTCATATATGTAGCAGTTGGCTTCCGTGAAGCCCAGAGAATCTGAATAACTTTCTCTGCTCAGTTTTCTTGTTGAAAGGATCCTGCCGTCGGCGCCGCTTACGACTAAAAGCTGATCAGCCAGATCAGGTGCGTTCTGATATGTCAGGAAATCTGTAAAACCGTCACCGTTGACATCGTCAACGGCAACCAGCTTGATCACGTCAAAATTGGTGTCCAGGTGAACTCTTTCCTCCCCATGGAAAATGTTGATGCCTGATTCGCCATAGTAGACGTATCCTGTTTCCTCTCCATACTGTATCTGTACCCTTGGACCGCTGTTACTGATCCGATCCATGTCATTAATGGCCTGAATGCTCTTTTCCAGAGCAGAGACCCTGTTAACTGACATGAACGGGATGCATATTAACAGCCCAAGGACTGTCGTAATGAATTTTCTCTTCATTCCTCTAACCTCCTGTAAAATAGCTGAAGTCACCGCTGAGCATGGCTTCATCGTACCTTCTTAACAAATCTTCCAACTGCTGATAGGTTGTTATGTTATTGATGATGGCCTTTACCTTGTTATTGTTGGGCATGCCGTTGATGTACCAGCAGGCATGACCCCGCATTTCCTTGATGGCTATCCTCTCGCCTTTCAGTTTACAAAGACTGTCGGCATGTTCGAGACACTGCTGCAGTTTCTCGGAAAAGGTCGGATCTTCCAGCCTTTCCTGATATTTTTCATAATGTACCAGCTGCTGTATCAGCCAGGGATTACCCAGACAGCCTCGGGAAACCATGAAGGCATCACAGTCTGTCTGCCTCTTCATTTCCAGCATGTCGTCAACGCTCTTAATGTCCCCGTTGCCTATGACCGGCACTTCCGTAACTGCTTCCTTTACCTGGCGAATCAGATTCCAGTCAGAATGTCCGCTGTAGTACTGCGTACGGGTACGGGGATGTACCGCAATGGCGCTGATGCCGCAATGCTGGAGCTCATTGGCCATTTCCACGACATTGATGTGCTGTTCATCCCAGCCGGCTCTTAACTTGACCGTTACCGGTTTCTCCACCGCTGCCGTAATGGCTCTTACTACTTCATATGTATGTTCAGGATCCTTCATCATGGCGCTTCCGGCCTGATTGTTAACGACCTTGGGTACCGGACAGCCCATGTTGATGTCAATGACGTCACAGTCCGTTTCCCTGTCAAGGAAAATCGCTGCCTCAACCATTGAATCAACATCATGACCAAAGAGCTGCAGCGCCAGCGGTCTTTCCTCAGGGGAGATCGCCGTCATCAGCAGTGTCTTCTTGCTGTGATAGGTAATGGCCTTGTCCGATAACATTTCGGAATAGATCATGCCCGGTTCAAATCTCTTGATCATCGTTCTGAATCCGAGATTGCTGATGCCGGCCATCGGTCCTACCAGTATGTGATTGTCCAATGTAACGTTTCCGATTCTGAATTTGGTTTCCATTTCTCAGTTTCCCATCATTAAGGAGTCTTCAGTTCAATGTGGCAACATATCCCTTATCCCTGTCGCCGGTAATTGTGATGTCGTATGCTTTCCCGAAGTCTGCCTTCCAGGACAGTGGTTCCAGATATCTGGTTATTTCCTCGGGATAGATGTTCTCAAAGTTGGGAGTGACGTATTCGGTAATGATCCTGAACCTGATCCACAGATCAACACTGTCAGCAGTGATCTGCATCTCCTCGTCATTTCTGTTCCAGACAACGAAGAGCTGTTCATCATGTTTAATTAATGAGCCATCCGCATTGGACATGCCACCGCTGTGCTGTCTGCCGTCCATGTAATAATCATAGACCAGTAATCCGACATCTTCTTTGGTATCAAGCTGAATTCGAAGGGCCAGTTCATCTTTGCCTGGAGAATACGGCCTGGACCAGTACCAGCGGTCAACCGCCAGTATCAGCAGGAATATTCCCAAAACAGCCATGATCAGTTTCTTCTTATCTGAAGTGATCCATTTCATGAACCTTGTGAACATTCTTAACTCCCTTCTAGATAACTATACAATGTTTTCCATCATAAAGATATCTT